>CAMLHU010000064.1 GCA_946479825.1 uncultured Gemmatimonadota bacterium | reverse complement strand
CGCCCGCGCCCGGTCGATGCCGGAGCGGGTGGTGCTGATCGTGGCGCCGGGGCCTGCCGAGGCCGAGCGCTGGCTCGCGGACCTCCGCCACCTGACCGACCTGCCGCTGGCGTACTACCCGCAGCGCGAGTCGCTGGGCGAGGAGGAATCCCACTACGAGATCGCCGGCGAACGGGCCGAGACGCTCGACGACCTGGCGCACGGGCGGCTCCGCATCGTCGTGACGACGGCGCGGGCCACCGCCGAGCGGACGCTGATGTCCGCCGCGCTCGAGGCGGCGCGGCTCACGCTCAAGGCGCCCGTCGACGGCCGCGGCCTCGCGGGCGGGCCGACGCTCTCCGACGTGGTGGAGCGGCTCGAGGCGATGGGATACCAGCGCGTCCCGGCGGTGACGGCGGTGGCGGAGTTCAGCGTTCGCGGCGGCATCGTGGACGTGTACGGGTTCGGGATGGCGCAGCCTGCCCGCGCCGAGTGGTGGGGCGACGACCTCGTCGGCCTGCGCGCGTTCGACCTGACCACCCAGCGCTCCCTCGGCCCGGTCGACGCCGTGACCATCCTTCCCGTGCGGGCGGCGGCGGCCGGGAGCGCCGGCGGCCCCGCCGCGCGGCGGACGCTGCTCGACCTCCTCCCGGCCGACGCCGCGCTGGTGCAGGAGCGCGAGGGCTCCGACGCCGAGGAGGTGCTCCGGGGGTGGCGGGAGGCGGAGCATCACCTCGACGTGGCCCGCCGGCTCGGCGAGGTGGTCCCGGCCCGCGACCAGGTCCTCGAGGCGCCCGATCGCTGGATGCGGACCATCGGCGCCTTCGCGCGGCTGACCGTGCGCGACGAGCCCGGCGACCTCGACGCCGGGTTCCTGCCGCCCGAGCGGGTGGACCGCGACCTCGGCCGCCTCCGCGCCGCGCTGGCCGGGGAGCAGCCCACGGTCATCCTGTGCGACAACGACGGCCAGCGGGAACGGCTCGACGAGCTGCTGCACGACGGCTGGCGGCCGGTCAACGCCGCGCTCAAGGTGGGGGCGCTCGACGGCGGCTTCGTGATGTCGTCGCTCCGGGTGCTGACCGACCACGAGATCTTCCGCCGCGCCCGCCGGCTCCGCCGCCCCCGGCGCTACCGCACCGCCGCGCCCTCGGCCGCCACCGGCGCGCTGGTCGCGGGGGACTACGTCGTCCATCTCGACCACGGGATCGGGATCTATCGCGGCATCGAGACCATCACCGTCGGCGCGGGGACGCTCGAGGTGGCGGTGGTGGAGTACGCCGGCGGCACCCGGGTCAACGTCCCGCTCTACCGGCTCGACCTGCTCGAGCACTACCGCGCCGCCGGCGACGACGGCGACCGGCCGCCGCCCAAGCTGCACACCATCGGCGGGACGGCGTGGCAGCGCACCCGCGACAAGACCCGCGCCGCGATCCGCCAGATGGCGGGGGAGCTGGTGGAGCTGTACGCCCGGCGCCAGGTGTCGGCGGGGTACGCCTTCCCGCCGGACACCAAGTGGCAGCGGGAGCTCGAGTCGGGGTTCCTCTACGAGGACACGCCCGACCAGCGCAAGGCCACCGAGGACGTGAAGCGCGACATGGAGCAGCCGCGCCCGATGGACCGGCTGCTCGTGGGCGACGTGGGCTACGGCAAGACCGAGGTGGCGGTCCGGGCGGCGTTCAAGGCGGTGCAGGGGGGGAAGCAGGTGGCCGTGCTGGTGCCCACCACGATCCTGGCCGAGCAGCACGGCCGCACCTTCCAGGACCGGCTGGCCGACTTCCCGGTCAAGCTCGAGGTGCTGTCCCGCTTCCGCACCGCGAAGGAGCAGAAGGCGGCGCTCGAGCGGCTCGCCACGGGCGAGACCGACGTGGTGATCGGCACGCACCGGCTGCTCTCCCCCGACGTGAGCTTCAAGGACGTCGGGCTGCTGGTCGTGGACGAGGAGCACCGCTTCGGGGTCAAGCACAAGGAGCGGATCAAGGCGCTCAAGCTCGCGGTGGACGTGCTGACGATGACCGCGACGCCGATCCCGCGGACGCTGCACCTCTCGCTCACGGGGCTCCGCGACCTGACCCTCATCGAGACCCCGCCGCGGGACCGCTCGCCGGTGCTCACGTTCGTCGAGCCGTGGGACGACGCCCTGCTCGAGGAGGCCTTCGCCCGGGAGCTCGACCGGGGCGGGCAGGCGTTCGTGGTGCACAACCGGATCGAGACCATCGAGACCATCGCGCAGCGGGTGCGGCACCTGGCGCCGCGCGCGCGGGTGGGGGTGGCCCACGGGCAGCAGCCGGCCGACCAGCTCGAGGCCGTCATGGAGGCGTTCGTGCGCGGGGAGCTCGACATCCTCGTCTCCACGATGATCGTGGAGTCGGGGCTCGACGTCCCCAACGCGAACACGATGGTGGTCCACGACGCGCACCGGTTCGGCCTGGCCCAGCTGTACCAGCTGCGGGGACGGGTGGGTCGGAGCCACCGGCGGGCCTACTGCTACCTGCTGGCCCCCGACGACCTCGACCCGGTGGCGCAGGAACGGCTCAAGGTGCTGGAGCATCATACCGAGCTGGGGGCGGGGTACCGGATCGCGCTCAAGGACCTCGAGATCCGGGGGGCCGGGAACCTGCTCGGCGCGGAGCAGTCGGGGCACGCGCACGCGGTGGGGTTCGACCTGTACCTGCGCTGGCTCGAGGAGACCGTGCGGGCGCTGCACGGCGAGGCGCAGGGCACCGACGCGGCGCCGCCCCCCGAAGTGGCGATCGACCGGCCGAGCCACCTGCCGGACGAATACGTGCCGGACGACGACGCCAAGCTCGACCTCTACCGCCGACTGGCGCGGGCCCACGCATCTGGCGACATTGATGGGCTTGCGGAGGAGCTGCGCGACCGGTTCGGCCCGCTGCCGGAGCCGGCGGCGACGCTCCTCGACGTGGCCCGGCTGCGGGTGCTCGGCGCCCGCCTCGGCATCCAGCAGGTGCTGGTCCAGGGGGACGAGGCCCGGCTCTCGTTCCGGGCCGGGGCCGCCCCGCGGCTCACCGGCCTCACCCGCGCGCTCGACGACGTCCAGCTGGCCGCGGAGGTCCGCCGGACCGTCCCGCTCGCCCTCCGGCTCAACCGGCTGGGCGGCGAACCGTTGATCCCCGCGCTGGTCCGCGCGCTCCGCGCGGTCCACGCGACCGTACCCACCCAGGGAGATTAGATGCGTCGGATCGTGCTGTGTCTCGGGCTCGTCGCGGCCGCCGGCTGCGGCAGCGTGAAGGGGATGTTCAGCGCCCACGCCCGCGAGGCCGCGAGCGCCAGCGGGCAGGTCCTCACCCCCGACTCGCTCGCCGCCATCCTCGGCCGGCTCAAGGGCGCGCGCCTGGCGCCGGAGACCGCGGAGTTCGTGGCCAACATCTGGGTGGACAACCAGCTCTTCGGGCAGGCCCTGGCCGACAACAAGCTCGCCACCGACTCGGCGGCCGTGGCCGAGGTGATGTGGCCCGAGATCACCGAGCGGATCGGGAGCGCGTGGCACGACACGCTGCTCGCGCGCCGCACCGCGCTCACCACCGCCTCGGCCGACAGCGCCTATGCGGCGACCGGCCCGGAGGCGCTGCGCGTGGTCCAGCACATCCTGGTGCGCGCCGCCGCGGGCGAGCCCGACAGCGTCAAGGCGAAGGCCCGGAAGAAGATCGAGCAGATCCAGTCGCGGCTCCGGAGCGGCGCCAACTTCGGCCAGCTGGCCGCCGCGATGTCGGACGACCCGGGCAGCAAGGCCGACTCCGGCTACCTGCCGCCCAGCCCGCGTGGGGCGTTCGTCACCTCGTTCGACAGCGCCGCGTGGACGCTGGCACCGGGGCAGATGAGCGGCATCGTCGAGAGCCCGTACGGCTACCACATCCTGCGCCGGCCGACGCTGCCCGAGGCCCGGGCGCGGCTGCTGCAGAACCTGGTGCAGCGCGCCGGGTTCCGGCTCGACTCGGTGTACATGGATTCGCTCGCGAGCTCGCGCCACCTCAAGGTGGCCGGGAGCGCCGCGGCGCTGCTCCGCCGGGCGATGCAGGACCGCGACGGCTACCGCAACTCCTCGAAGGAACTGGCGAGCTTCGACCGCGGCGGGCTGACCGTGCGCGAGATGCTCAAGTGGGCCGCGGCGCTGCCGAGCCAGATGATGGCCCAGCTCTCCGCCGCCCGCGACACCCAGGTGGTCGAGTTCATCCGCGCCGTGGCGCAGAACGCCCTCCTCGTGGACGACGCGCGCCAGCACGGCATCCACCTGAGCGCGACCGACTGGGCGGCGCTGCAGCAGAACTACCGGGCCGGCGTGGACAGCATCCGGGCCGCGATGGGCCTGGGCGCCGACATCACCGACCCCAAGGTGCCGCAGGCGGAGCGCGAGAAGGCGGCGGCGCTGCAGGTCGCGACCTACCTCGACACGGGCTTCCGGCGCGCGGGGCGGCTGGTGCCGATCCCGGGGCCGATGAGCTCGTATCTCCGTGACCGGCTCGCGAGCCGGATCGACAACCAGGGCGTGGACCGCGCCGTGGAGCTCGCGCTCGCGGCCCAGGCCAAGTCCGAGGCCAAGGCGGACAGCGCCGCCAAGGCCAACGGCCAGCTGCCGCCCAGCCAGTTGCCGCCGGGCATGCAGGGGCAGGTCCCGCCGCAGGCGCCGGCCAAGAAGTGATGCGGCGCCGGCTCGCCGCCGCCGCGGCGCTCGTCCTCCTCCTCCCCGCCGGCCTCCGGGCGCAGCAGCCCGGCGACTCCGGGGAGACGGTGGACCGCGTCGTGGCGGTGGTGGGCAACACCCCGATCCTCGAGTCGCAGGTCCAGGAGAACATCTTCTCCCGCCAGCAGTCGGGGGAGCGGGTGCCGACCGCGCCCGACTCGCTCCGCGCCTACCAGCAGAAGGTGGTGAGCGACCTGGTCGACGAGGAGCTCCTCGTCCAGCAGGCCGAGCGCGACACCACCATCCAGGTCACCGACGAAGAGGTGGCCGACGCGGTGGACCAGCTGGTGCGCAAGGTGCGGAGCAGCTTCGTCTCGGAAGTGGACTACAAGAACGAGCTCAAGAAGGCCGGGTTCGGGTCGCCGGAGGAGTACCGCCGGTGGCTCACCGACCAGCAGCGGCGGACGCTGCTGCAGAACCGCCTGATGGACGCGCTGTTCAGCGGCGGCAAGCTCAAGCCGGTCACGCCGACCGAGCAGGAGCTCCGGGCGTACTTCAACGCCGCCCCGGACAAGCCGATGCGGAAGGCCGGGGTGGCGTTCAAGCAGCTGGTGGTGGCGCCGCGGCCCTCGCCGGCCGCGCTGGCGACGGCGCGCGCCACCGCCGATTCCATCGCCAAGGCCATCCGCGCCGGCGCCGACTTCGCCCAGGCGGCCAAGCGCTTCTCCCAGGATCCCGGGTCGAAGGACCAGGGCGGCGAGCTGGGGTGGTTCCGGCGCGGGCAGATGGTGCGGGCGTTCGACGACATCGCCTTCCGGCTCAAGCCGGGCGTCATCTCCGATCCGGTGCAGACGCCGTACGGGTTCCACGTGCTCCAGGTGGAGCGGGTGCAGCCGACGGAGGTCCAGGCCCGCCACATCCTCATCATGCCGGCGGTCACCGCGGCCGAGGCCGACTCGGCGCACGCGCGCGCCGATGCGCTCAGGGCTGCGGTCGTCGCCGGCGCGTCGTTCGACTCGCTGCAGCGGATCTATTCGGATTCGTCGGAGGAGCGGTCGTTCGACATGGTGGACGTGGACCAGCTCCCGGCCGCATACGCGCCGGTGGTGTCGGCCGACTCGGGCGCGGTGACGCCGGTGTTCGCGCTCACCAACCCGACCGACTCGCTCCGGACCAAGTGGGCGTTCGCGCTCATCACCGGCCGGCGGCCGGCGGGGCCGATGCGGTTCGAGGACGAGGTGGACCAGCTCCGCACCCCGCTCGGCAAGCAGCTCGCGATCCAGCGCTACCTTGCCCGGCTGCGGCGCGACAACTACGTCGAGGTCCGCGGTTCGTGACCCCCCGGATCGCCGTCACGCTCGGCGACCCGCGCGGGATCGGACCGGAGATCGTGGCCCGCGCGCTCGAGCCGCCGCTCGCGGCGGAGGTGACGCTGGTCGGCGCGGAGGACCAGATCGCCGGGTTGCCGGCCGCGCGACGGGTGAGCGTCGGGACCTGGGGGGCGGGAAGCGGGGAACACCCCGCCGACCGCCCCCGCGCCGTTCGGGCCGGGAAGCTCGCCGGCCACGCCGTCGAGGCCGCCGCCCGGCTGGCGCTCGCGGGCGAGGTGGACGCGATCGTCACCGCCCCGGTCGAGAAGCACGCGCTGCACCTCGCCGGCTTTCCGTATCCCGGCCATACCGAGTGGCTCGCCCACCTCGCGGGCGACGTACCGGTGGCGATGATGCTCGCCGCTGACCGACTCCGCGTCGTCCTCGTCACCACCCACGTGCCCTTCCGCGACGTGCCCGTGCTCCTCACCACCGACCGCGTGGTGCGGACGGGGCAGGTCACCCGGCGCGCGCTGCGCGAGTGGTTCGGCATCGCGGAACCGCGCCTCGCGGTCTGCGCCGTGAACCCCCACGCCGGCGAGCAGGGGCTCTTCGGCGACGAGGAGGCGCGGATCCTCGCCCCCGCCGCCAAGGCGCTCGGCGCCGCCGGCCCGCTCCCGGCGGACACGGTGTTCGTCCGCGCGATGCGCGGGGAATTCGACGCCGTGCTCGCGCCGTATCACGACGTCGGGATGACGGCCATCAAGGTCGCGGCCTTCGGCCAGGGGGTGAACATCACCCTGGGCCTCCCGTTCCCGCGGACCTCGCCGGACCACGGCACCGCCTTCGACATCGCCGGCACCGGCAAGGCCGATCCCTCGAGCATGCGGCGGGCGCTGGAGCTGGGAGCGGAGCTGGCGGGACGGGTGGGCGTGGGTCGGTGAGCGGGGAGCGGTAAGCAGTGAGCAGGGCGCCGGTCGAGATCCCGGTCGGCGCCCCGCTCGCTGCTTACCGCCACCGCCTGCTGCTCACCCAAAAGTTCACCGTCTCCCGCCCGTCGCGACCTTCACCCGCTTCACCCGCCGCCCCTCCATCTCTGCAATCTCGAACTCCCGGCCGTCGACGCTCACCCGGTCGCCGACGATCGGGAGCCGGCCGAGCTGGCCGAAGAGATAGCCGCCGAGGGTGGAGTACTCGGCGTCGTCGAGCGAGAGGTCGAGCCGCTCGTTGACCTCGCCGATCGGGGTCGCACCGTCGAGCATCAGCGCGCCGTCCCCGCCGGCGACCGGCCGTTCGGCGCGGTCGTACTCGTCCTCGATCGGCCCGACGATCTCCTCCAGCAGGTCCTCCATCGTCACGAGACCGGCGGTGCCGCCGTACTCGTCGAGCACGAGCGCCAGATGGGTCTTGAGCCGCTTCATGTCGGCGAGCACGTCCTCGACCTCGCGGGTGCCCGGCACGAAGAGCGGCGGTCGCATCAGTCCGCGCACCGGCTGGGCCGGATCCTGCTGCAGCGCGGCCAGGATGGCCTTGGCGTGGACCACCCCCACCACGTCGTCGAGCGACTGCTCATAGACGGGGTAGCGCGACCGCCCGGTCGCCGCGACGATCCGCGCCGCCTCGGCCACCGGCAGGTCGGCCTCGAGCGCCGTCATCTGGGTGCGCGGCGTCATCACCTGCTCGGCGTTCTTCTCGCTGAACTCGAACACCCCCTCGAGCAGCCGGGCGTCCTCGCGGCCGAGGCTCCCCGCCTCCTCGCTCTGCTCGACCAGGATCCGGAGCTCCTCGGGGGAATGGAGCTGTCCGTGTCCCGTGTGCTTCTCGAGCCCGATGCGGCGGAGCAGCCACCAAGCGGCGCCGTTCAGCACCGCGATCGGCCCGGCCATGAGCCACGCGAAGGCGGCGAGGGGGCGGACCGCGACGCTCGTCACCCGTTCGGGGTAGGCGATGGCGAGCGCCTTGGGGACGAGCTCGCCCAGGACGATGTGGAGCGTGGTGATGAGCGCGAAGGCGATCGTCGCCGCGGCGCCGTGGGTGGCCCAGGCGCGGAGCGCCGCCGGGAGCCAGGCGAACCACCCTTCGAAGAGCCGCGCCAGCGCGGGTTCGCCCACCCAGCCCAGGCCGAGGGAGGCCAGCGTGATGCCGAGCTGGGTGGCGGAGATATAGCGGTCGAGGTGGTGCACCACGTTGCGGATGAGGAGTCCGCGCCGGTGACCCTGCTGGACCAGCTCCTCGATGCGCGAGCGCCGGATTCCCACCAACGCGAACTCCGCCGCGACGAAGAACGCATTCGCCGCGACCAGCAGGAGCACCGAAACCAGCCCGAAGGCGATGGAGGGAGGGGCGCCGTTTTCCATTAATGAAGTGTATAGCGCCGTTGCCCGGGGATGAAATGGGAGGGTAGGTTGATGGGTCGGTGGGTGAGTGGGTCAGTGGGTCAGTGGGTCAGTGGGTCAGTGGGGCTGGGGTCAGGGAAGGACGTGGGAGCCGGCGGGTCATCCTGAGGGAGCGGAGCGACCGAAAGATCTCTCCGCCGCCCCGTACGGATAGCGGATA
The DNA here is from genome assembly GCA_946479825.1 of uncultured Gemmatimonadota bacterium. Next base: position 961 of record CAMLHU010000064.1, on the reverse strand, counting down.
ACGGATAGCGGATAACGACCACTCTCAATGCCCACACCGATCTCCCCCGACCCCTGCACCGCGCGCGTGCAGCGGACCCTGACCCGGCGCCTCTGGTGGGTGCTCGGCCTCACCGTGGCGATCTGCGGGGTCGAGGCGGTGGGCGGGTTCGTGAGCGGGTCGCTGGCGCTCCTCGCGGACGCGGGCCACATGCTGACCGACGTCGCCGCGGTGGGACTCTCGCTCTTCGCGGCGGGGATGGCGGCGCGGCCGGCCACGGCCACCCGCACCTACGGCTACTATCGCCTCGAGATCCTGGGGGCGCTGGTGAACGGGGCTGCGCTCTTCGCCATCGCGGCGTGGATCGTGGTCGAGGCCGTGGGGCGCTTCCGGGCGCCGCCGCCGGTGCACGGCACGGTCCTGTTCGTGGTCGCCACGGTGGGCCTCGTGGCCAACCTCGCCTCGCTCCGGATCCTCCATGGCGGCCACACCGAGAACCTCAATGTCCGGGCGGCGTACCTCCACGTGCTCGGCGACGCCCTGGGCTCGCTCGGCGCCATCGCGGCCGGTGTCATCATCCTGACCACCGGCTGGACCCTCGCCGACCCGATCATCTCGATCGCGATCGCCCTGCTGGTGCTGGGAGGCGCCTGGCGGCTCATCCGGGAGAGCGTGGACGTGCTCCTCGAGAGCGTCCCCGCGCACCTGACCCTGGGCGACGTGGAGGCCCGGATCCTCGACGTCCCCGGGGTCACGGCGGTGCACGACCTCCACGTCTGGACCGTCACCAGCGGGTTCGTGGCGATGAGCGGGCACGCAGTGGTCCCGGACCTCCACGCCCACCCCGACGTGCTTCCGGCCATCCAGCGCGCCGTGGCCGGCCTCGGCATCGGCCACGTGACCGTGCAGCTCGAGACTGGCGGGCCCTGCCCGGAGGTCGAGCCGGAGGCGCTCGCCGCGGCCGGCCACGGCCACTCGCACG
>CAMLHU010000063.1 GCA_946479825.1 uncultured Gemmatimonadota bacterium | reverse complement strand
GGAGCGCGAGGGCTTCACCGTCCCGCTCCTCATCGGCGGCGCCACGACCTCGCGGGCGCACACCGCCGTCCGGATCGCGCCGCGCTACTCGGGCCCGGTGGTCCACGTGGCCGACGCCTCGCGCGCGGTCGCCGTCGCGGGCGCGCTGCTCAGCCCGGACCGGCGCGACGCCTACGCGGCCCAGGTCGCCGAGGAGTACCGCGGGCTCCGCGAGGAGCGCGCCGAGCGCGACGCCGGGCCGAAGACGCCCCTGGCCGAGGCTCGGCGGCGCCGGATCGCGGTGGACTGGACCCGGCCCGTGCCGCCGCCGGCGGTGCGCGGGGTCCGGGCCCGCGTCCCCTGGCCGCTCGACGACCTGGTGGAGCGCATCGACTGGACGCCGTTCTTCCAGGCGTGGGAGCTCCGCGGCCGCTACCCCGCCATCCTCGACGACCCCGCCGTGGGCGCCGCCGCGCGCGACCTCCATCGCGACGCGCGGGCGCTGCTCGACCGCATCGTCCGCGACCGCCTGCTCGAGGCCCGCGCGGTGTGGGGCGTCTTCCCGGCCCGCCGGCTCGCCGATGACGACATCGCGCTCTTCGCCGACGACGCCTGCCGCGAGCGGCTCGCCGTGATCCACACGCTCCGCCAGCAGGCGCACCGTCCCGACGGCCGCCCGCTCGTGGCGCTCGCCGACTTCGTGGCGCCGCCCGATGCCGGCGCTCCGGACTATGTGGGCGCCTTTGCGGTCACCGCCGGCCACGGACTCGACGCGCTCGTGGCCGACGCGGAGGCGCGCCACGACGACTACCAGGCCATCCTGGCCAAGGCGCTCGCCGACCGGCTGGCCGAGGCGCTGGCGGAGCGGCTGCACGAGCTGGCGCGGCGCGAGTTCTGGGGCTACGCCGCCGGCGAGTCGCTCGACAACGACGGGTTGATCGCCGAGCGCTACCAGGGGATCCGCCCGGCGCCGGGCTACCCCGCCTGCCCCGACCACACCGAGAAGCGCACGATCTTCCGGCTCCTCGACGCCGAGGCCCGCGCCGGGATCTCGCTCACGGAGAGCTGCGCGATGCTTCCGACCGCAGCGGTGAGCGGGCTCTGGTTCTGGCGCCCCGAGGCGCGCTACTTCGGCGTCGGGCGGATCGGCCGCGACCAGGTGGAGGACTACGCGGCACGTAAGGGGATGCCGGTGGCCGAGGTCGAGCGGTGGCTGGCCCCCAACCTGGGGTACGACCGATGACGGCGCTGGCCGAACTCCTGCGCGACGGTCGCGCCCACGTGGCCGACGGCGCGATGGGCACGATGCTCTACGCCCGCGGCGCGTTCCTCAACGTCTGCTACGACGAGCTCTCGGTCACGCAGCCGTCCCTCGTGCGCGAGATCCACGCCGAGTACGTTCGCGCCGGGGCCGAGCTGCTCGAGACCAACACCTTCGGCGCCAACCCGGTCAAGCTCGCCCACTACGGCCTCGCGGCCGAGACCGAGCGCCTGAACTCGGCCTCCGTCCGGCTGGCCCGCGACGCGGCCGGCGGGCACGCCCTGGTCCTCGGCGCCGTCGGCCCGCTCGGCGTCCGGGTGGAGCCCTTCGGCGAGCTCGGCCTCGACGAGGCCGCCGCCGCATTCGGCCGCCAGGTGCAGGGCCTGCTCGACGGCGGGGTGGACGGATTCATCCTCGAGACCTTCAGCGACACCCACGAGCTCGCCGCGGCCGTCCGCGCCGTGCAGCGGCTCTCGCCCCTGCCGATCATCGCGCAGATGACCGTCGGCACTGACGGCCGCACCGCCTACGGCTCGACCCCCGCCGCGTTCGGCCCCGAACTCGCCGCGCTCGGCGTCGCGGCACTGGGCGTCAACTGTTCCGTCGGCCCGCACGGCGTGCTCGACGCCATCGAGCAGCTGGCCCAGGTGGTGGATCTCCCGCTCAGCGCGATGCCGAACGCCGGACTCCCGCGCGACGTCGGCGACCGCAAGATCTACATGGCCTCGCCCGAATACGTCGGGAGCTACGCGCGCCGGCTGGCCGAGGCGGGAGCCCGCATCGTCGGCGGCTGCTGCGGCACCACCCCGGAGCATATCCGCGAGGTGGCGAGGTTCCTCCGGAGCGCCGCGCCCCGCCGCGCGGTCGCCGCCGTGCATCCTGCGCCGGCGGCCGAGCCCGTGGCCCCTGCCCCGCTGGCGGAGCGCTCGCGGCTCGGCGCGCGGCTCGCGGCGGGGGAGTTCGTGACCACCGTCGAGATCGTCCCTCCCAAGGGGACCGACCCCGCGCCGATGCTGGCGCAGGTCCGGGCGCTCGCGGAGGCCGGCGTGGACGCCGTCAACGTCCCCGACGGCCCGCGGGCCCAGAGCCGGATGGGCGCGATGCTCGCGGGGCTCCTCGTGGAGCGCGAGACCGGCGTCGAGACGGTGGTGCACTACACCTGCCGCGACCGGAACTTCCTCGGCATGCTCTCCGACCTGCTCGGTGCGGCGGCGTCGGGGCTCCGGAACCTGCTGCTCATCACCGGCGACCCGCCCAAGATGGGCCCCTATCCCGACGCCACGGCGGTGTTCGACATCGACAGCATCGGGCTCACCAACCTCGTGTCCCGGCTCAACCACGGGCTCGACCCCGGCGGCAACGCCATCGGCGCCCCGACCCGGTTCGTCATCGGCGTCGGCGCCAACCCGACCGCCCCGGACCTCGACCGCGAGCTCCGGCGGCTGGCGTGGAAGGTGGAGGCGGGCGCCGAGTATGTGATGACCCAGCCGGTCTTCGACCTCGACCAGCTCGACGCCTTCCTGCGGCGGGTCGAGGGGTTTCGGGTGCCGGTCATCGCCGGGCTCTGGCCGCTCGTCTCCCTCCGCAACGCGGAGTTCCTGGCCAACGAGGTGCCGGGGGTGTCGGTGCCCGAGCGGATCCTGGCCCGGATGCGGTCGGCGAGCGCGGCGGGGCGGGAGGCGGCGCTGGAGGAGGGGGTGACGATCGCGCGGGAGATGCTGGCGGCCGTCCGGACCCGGGTGGCCGGCGCCCAGGTGGCCGCGCCGCTCGGCCGGGCCGACGTGGCGGTGCGGGTGTTGCGCTGACGCCCGGCTTTCTCCCGCCGGGCCCGGCGGCTATTTTCGGGGGTCCGGGAATCACCAGTCCTCGCGGAGACCTCCTTCGATGTCCGATATCGCCGCCGCTCCCCAGCCCCTCAGCCTGCTGACCGAAGAAGAGGAGCTCTTCCGGAGCACCGTCCGCGAGTTCGCGGAGACCGAGGTCGCCCCGCACGTCCACGCGATGGACGAGGCGGCGCACTTCCGCGAGGACCTGATCCCCAAGTTCTTCGAGCTCGGCCTGATGGGCATCGAGGTCCCCGAGCAGTACGGCGGGGCGGGCGCGTCGATCTTCCTCGCGGCCATCGCCATCGAGGAGCTGGCCCGGGTGGACGCCTCCGCCGCGATCTACGTGGACGTCCACAACACGCTGGTCAACAACGCGGTGCTCCGCTGGGCCAGCGACGAGCAGAAGGCGCGCTACTTCCCGCGGCTCACCAGCGGCCTGCTGGGCGCGTTCGCGCTCTCCGAGGCCGGGAGCGGCAGCGACGCGTTCGCGCTCGCCGCCCGCGCCGAGCAGAAGGGCGACCACTGGGAGCTGACCGGCCAGAAGCTCTGGATCACCAACGGCGCCGAGGCCGGGTTCTTCCTCATCTTCGCCAACGTCGATCCGTCGAAGGGCTACAAGGGGATCACCGGCTTCCTGGTGGAGCGCGACTTCCCCGGCTTCCGGGTGGGCAAGAAGGAGAACAAGCTCGGCATCCGCGCCTCGAGCACCTGCGAGCTCATCCTCGAGGGGTGCAAGGTCCCGGCCGCCAACGTGCTGGGCGAGGTGGGCAAGGGCTACAAGATCGCGATCGAGACGCTGAACGAGGGCCGCATCGGCATCGGCGCGCAGATGATCGGCATCGCGCGCGGCGCGCTCGACGCCGCCACGGCGTACGTCAAGGAGCGGAAGCAGTTCGGCAAGGCCATCGCCGAGTTCCAGGGGGTGCAGTTCCAGCTGGCGCAGATGGCCACCGACCTCGAGGCCGCACGGCTCCTGGTGTACAACGCCGCCCGGCTCAAGGACGCGGGGCAGCCGTTCACCCACCAGGCCGCGATGGCCAAGCTGTTCAGCTCGCAGGTGGCGGGCGCCATCACCTCGCAGTGCGTCGAACTCTTCGGCGGCTACGGCTACAGCAAGGACTACCCGGTCGAGAAGTTCTATCGCGACGCCAAGATCGGCTCGATCTACGAGGGGACGAGCAACATGCAGCTGCAGACCATCGCCAAGGTCATGCTCGGCGGGCGATGACCGCGCCACGCCTGTACCGCGCTCCGGCGGGGCCGCCTCGGGCGGCCCCGTTTTCGCTGGCGGTGGCGGCGCTCGTGCTCGCGGGCGCGCTCGTCGCGCCGGCGCCCGCGGCCGCGCAGACCCTGCCCCCGGCGCTCCTGCGGCGGGTGGAGTCGTGGTACAACCAGACCCGCCGCGCCGCCCACGGCCGCTGGGGGGTGGCCATCGCCGACGAGCGCGGCACCCTGCTCTGGGGCCGCGACGCCGACCGCCCGCTCATCCCCGCCTCGACGGTCAAGATCTTCACCACCGGCTTCGCGCGTACGCGGGTCGGGCCGCAGGCCCGCAAGGTGACGCGGGTCCACGGCGTCGGGATGCTCGACAGCGCCAGCGGCCGCTGGATCGGCACCTGGAGCCTCGAGCTCAACGGCGACCCGTCGCTCGAAGACCCGCATCACGTGGGCCCACGGCTCTACGACCTCGCCGCCCAGCTCGCCGCCGCGGGCATCCGCCGGCTCGACGGGCCGCTGCTCGTGACGTCCGCCAACGGCCCCGCGACCGCGGTGTTCCCGGTCAACTGGCCGGCGCGCGACCGCGGCTCGATCTTCGCGCCGCTCGTGGGCCCGCTCACCGTCCACGAGAACACGGTGAGCGCGTGGGTCGCCCCCGCGTGGCGCCACGGACGCCGCCCCCGGATCGCCAACGAGGCCCCCACCGGGATCGGCGCGCTCATCCAGAACGAGGCGACCACCCGCACCGGGCGCGGCAGCCGCCTCAAGCTGGTCCCGCATCGGTCGGGGTGGATCCTCAAGGGATGGATCGGGACGCGCTCGGGCGCCCGCGAGGTCCGCGCCATCGCGCAGGATCCGCAGGCGGTGCTCGAGGTGGTGTGGGGGCAGGCGCTGCGGCAGGCCGGGATCACCTGGGCGGCCGATGAGCCCGACGTCCTTCCGCCGACCGACGGCCGGGACCACGTCCTCGCCGAGGTCTACTCGCCGGTGTTCGACTCACTGGCCGCCGACATCGACCGCCGCAGCCTCAACCTCGGCGCGGAACTGCTGCTGCACTGGGCGGCGGGGACCGACGGCGCCGCCGACTCGCTCGCCGCGCACGTGGCCGCCGTGACCGGCACCTCCGACGGCCTCCGCCTGGTGGATGGCAGCGGCCTCTCCGACCTCGATCGCGTCACCCCGCGCCTGCAGGTGACCTACCTCGCCAAGTTCCCGGCGCTCTCGAGCGGCCGGAACTTCCCGCAACTCCTCCCGGCCAACGGCACCGGCACCCTCCGCCGGATGGGGAACGGACTCCCCGCCACCGGCGTGGTCCGCGCCAAGACCGGCACCCTCAACAACGTCGCCGCGCTGGCCGGCTACCTGGGCCGGAGCGACGGCGTGCTGACGGTCTCGGTGATCTACAACGGCGGGCGGACCAAGACCGCGCGCCGCGCCCAGTGGCGGCTCTTCAGGCTCCTCGGCGCCCGCGGCGTCGTGGTCCCGCCCGACTTCGATTCGCCCGCCGACAGCGCCGCCGCCGACAGCGTGGCCGCCGAGGGCGACATCCCCGCCGAGACCCCCGCCGACACCGCCGCCGCCTGGGTCCACTGACCCGAGGTCACTTCCCGATCCGGTTCCGGCCCGCCTCCTTGGCCCGATAGAGCGCCTGGTCGGCCGCGGCGAGCGCCTCGCGCGCCGACCCGCCCGCGCCGAGTTCCGCGGCACCGATGCTCACCGTCACTGCGACCGTCCGGTCGTTCTTCGGCCGCGGGCCGCGGGCGCCCTTGTTCGGGCGACGGCGCGGGCGATCGGCGCCGCGCAGCGTGAAGCCCGTCGCCTCGACCGCAGCGCGCGCCCCCTCGAGCAGCGGCAGCGCCTCCGCCAGCGACACGCCGGACAGGAGCAGGGTGAATTCCTCGCCGCCGTAGCGGAACGCCTGCGCGCGCGGCACCCGGCTCAGCTGCGTGGCCACCAGCGCGAGCACCTGGTCGCCCACCTGATGGCCCCAGGTGTCGTTGAAGCGCTTGAAGTGGTCCACGTCCACCATCGCCACCACGCTCGGCGAGGCTGCGCGCGCCAGCGCCGCCTCGAGCGCCCGCCGGGCCGGCAACCCCGTGAGCGGGTCGTGGAACGCGAGCACATAGGTCTCTTCGATGGCCGCGACCGCGAACCCCGCGGCCACGCCCCCGGCGCAGAGCGCGCCGGCCGGCGTCTGCCACGAGGCGAGCGCCGCCACCCCGCCGAGCACCCCCCACCCCGCCGCACGCGCGATCGGGTCGCGCTTCCACGCCGACCACGTGAGCAGTCCGGCCCAGGCGACGACCGCGCCGATCACCACGACCTCCGGCAGGCCGAGGGCGCCGACGAGCGTGCGGGGCAGCCACCTCGGTTCGGCGGGCGGGGTGAGCCCGTCGGCAAAGCCGACCGCGATGGGCACCACCAGCAGCCAGAGCGCGGCGATCACCCCGGCCATCGGCCGTGCCAGGGTGGTGGCGCCCCGGTCGCGCGCGGCGGCGACCGCCACCCCCGTGAGGACGATCGCCGCGCCGGCCACCACCGGCCCGTCCCCAAGCAGCACCGCCGAACGGAACCCCTCGAGCCGGAAGGCGAGGAGCCCCACGCCGGTCGCGGCCAGGCCGAGCAGCGCCCGGCCGCGGTGGAATCGCCACGCCACGAGGGCGCCGGCCAGCAGCACGAACGGCGCGAGCCCCGCCGCCAGCGGCTCGAACCACGGCTGCCCCCGGCCGACCAGGGCCAGCAGGATGGCGGCCAGCACCGCGAGGGCTTCCCCACCGGCTACGGCGAACAACGGACCCAGAGCGACCTCGGATCGAAGGGTGGATAAATCTGGCGAGGTTCCGGCTAGATTGGGGCCATGGACCTCCGCCGCCTGCTGGTCGCCGCCGCGCTCGCCACCGTGCCCGCCCGGGCCGGGGGCCAGCTCGCGCCCGACCCCGCCACGATGACCAACTCCGGCGTGGTCCGCGCCTCGGCCGCGGTGGACTCCGTCTTCCTGCTCCACGCCCGCGCCACCGACACCGTGCCCGCCGGCGACTGGGCCGCGTACCTGATGGCCCGGCTCGGCGTCCGCCCGATCCCGGCCGACCTCCGCCTGCGGGTGGTGAACGACAGCGGCGGGATCCGGATCACCGGCCGCATCGCCGACCTGCCCGCCCCGGCGCTGGCCGAGCTCGGCGTGCTCCTCGCCGTCCTCGATACCAACACCCGGGTGGACGCCTGGGCGTCACTCACCGGCGCCGGCCCCACCGCCGTCCGGTTCCGGCTCGATTCCGCCGCGCTCGGCGGCATCGGGATCCCGGAGGCCGCGCTCACCCCCGTGCTCGCCAACGTGGGGCGGCGGTACCCCGTCCTGACGCCCACCGGCCGCGACCTGCTCGTCGCCGTGCCGCGCGGCGGCCGGGTGGAGCTCGTGAGCGGCGGGGTCCGCCTGGTCGCGCCGCCGCCGCCGCCGGCCGCCCCCGCTCCGCGGAAGTCCGGCCGGAGTCAGGCGCGATGAACGCGGCCGAGCGGCGGCTCTACCGCCTCTGGCGCACCTCCGCCATCCTCTGCCTGGTGGGCGCCGCCGAGTTCCTGGCGCTGGCGTGGCAGCGGGGCGCGTGGCCGATCGCCATCGTCGCCGCGCCGCTCCTGGCCGTCGCCCTCTTCGCCACCCGTAGGGCCGCCCGGCTCCGCCACCTCACCGACCATCCCGGGACCGCACCGTGACCCCCGTGCTCCTCCGCACCGCCGGCCTGCTCGTCCTTTCGAACGTCTTCATGACCTTCGCCTGGTACGCGCACCTCAAGAACCTGGGGGGCAAGCCGCTCCTCGTGGCCATCGTGGCGAGCTGGGCCATCGCGTTCTTCGAGTATTGCTTCCAGGTGCCGGCCAACCGGATCGGCTTCACGGCGCTCACGCTCCCGCAGCTCAAGATCCTGCAGGAGGTGATCACGCTCACGGTGTTCGTCCCGTTCGCGGTGTTGTATATGCGCCAGTCGCTGCGGCTCGACTTCCTCTGGGCGGGGCTCTGCCTGGTGGGCGCGGTGTACTTCATGTTCCGGGGGCACGCCCCGGCCTGACGGGGAATTGCGTCCGGCGGGACGATCCTGCAGTATGTGAGTGCCCCCACAGATCGGAGGCCCGATGTCGGCCCTGCAGGCGCGGCTCAAGCCGCAGTTCTCCGCCAAGTATCCCGGCCTCAACGCCGTGACGTGGTATGACGTGGACCCGCTCTGGCCCGGCCTGACCGAGCGGAACACCAACCTCCTGGGCCAGCGGCTCACCCGGCTCAAGACCCCCCGGGAGCACACCACCGTGCTGGCCGAGCACCTGGAGTTCCGGCCCCGCCCGTCGCGGGCCACCGAGTCGGTCCCGACGGCCGACTGAACCCCCCTTGCCGTCCGACGGTGGGCGGCGACAGATTGGCGACCGAGGCGGGCGCCCCCGAGCCCGCGCGCATGGATCGAGGAGGATGGTCTGGCAGTGGCCAAGAAGAAGAGCGGTGGCACCACCGCGGCCCCGAAGACGCCCAAGGCGTCCGCGAGCCCCAAGGCACCGGCCGGGGGGCCGGTCGCCGACCTGCTCAAGATCGACAACGCCGAGCGGTTCTGGGCGGGGCTCAACGACCTCGTCTTCCCGCGCTACGAGCGGCTGGGCTATGAGGGGCTGACCCGCGCCGAGCAGGTGGCCCACTGCGTGGACTGGCTGGTCCGCGAGGTGGAGGGGGGCGGGGTCCGCCAGTTCTTCGAGGAGCCCGCCGGTGACCACGCGGTGCAGACCATCGAGTCCCTGCGCATCATCGGCGCCGACCACACCGCCGAGCTGCTCGAGATGGTCGGCGCGGTCTTCCCCGAGGAGATCCCCACCGACCAGGACGAGCGCCTGGCGCTGATGGAGGACTTCACCGGCCGCGAACGCCGCGCCTTCAAGGAGTTCGACGCCGCCTACTTCGACAACTCCGAGAACCTGCTGGTGCTCCTCAAGGCATATATGGGGAAGCACGTGGGGGAGTTTCATCCGGAGTAGAGCTGGGAGCTGGGAGCTGGGAGCTTGGAGCTCGGAGCTGGGAGCTTGGAGCTTGGAGCTGGGAGGTGAAGGGGAGGGATGGGCCGGTGAGATTGACGGGTCGGACAAGATCGCGGCCCCTCGATCTGTGGGATCGAGGGGCCGTTTTCGCTTCTTCGAATTGAATCCCGACCATCATCGGA
>CAMLHU010000062.1 GCA_946479825.1 uncultured Gemmatimonadota bacterium | reverse complement strand
CGCCCTCGACCACTGGCCCGGGGCGTAGACAGCCAGCTCCCGGGCCGCCTCGTCGCCCCGATCGGCGTCGAGCACCGACAGCGACCCGTCCTCGTTCATCGCGAAGTCCACCCCGGCGGGGTGCTCGTCGACACCGCCGGCGCTGGTCACGGTGACCATCAGCCGCCCACCACCCAGGTGCCATGCGCACAGCCCACCGAGTAGGCCCCCGCCGGCGGCCCCTCGGGGAAGCACTCGGCGCACACCTGGACAGGCAGCGGGACGTCCTCGGTGGCGGCCGCGTCCGCCTTCGGCTTGCGTTCGTAGACCCCGCGGGGCATCAGGACTCCCTCCTGCACTCGCCACCGCACCGGGAGCAGCGGCGGACGTACGAACCGAAACCGCAGGAGCCGCAGACGTAGCCGATGCCCCGGCGAGTCGTCCCGGCCAGGGACGGCAGGAAACCGCCGGCCTTGACCAGGGCCTTGGCGTCCCGGGGCGCCATGTCGTAGATGCCGTCCCGGGCCCGGTAGCGACGGCCCGACAGGCCGTCCACCTCGACGCACCCCTTCGCGGGGGCCACAACCTTCACGGGAACTCCCCTCGGGGGAAGAGGGGCCGGCCCAGCCCCGCACCGCCGGGCCGGCCCCGGGTATCACTGCAGACCGATCAGCAGGCCCGACCAGGCCGGCGCGTAGTGCACGAGCGTGCCGAAGATGTACGTCGACTGGTCGTAGGTCATCTGCATGACCGGCCACTCCACGGACATGTAGTCCTGCACGTTGACCACCTCGGACGTGCTGGACACCTCCGAGTCGGGCACCGGCAGGGTCCGGGACCTGATCATGGCGCAGCCGTTGGGCATGTACGGGTGGACGTTGAGCTCCACCATCCGGCCGGTGATCTGGTTGGCGATGCCGTTGACCACCGAGCCCACGGTGTGGCCGCCCTCCTCGGTCAGGGCAATCCGGTAGCTGCTGGACGTCGCGACGCCCTTCAGGTAGTCCCCGAGCTTGCGGCGGATGTTGCCGTCCACCCAGATCTCCTCGGGGTCGGCCAGGCGCTTGTCCGCGCCCGTCCCGGCGTTGGCGCCGTACAGGGCCACGAACGCGTCCTGGAACGGCCCGTCGCCCAGGGTGGACACCTGGCCGTTGACGCGCTTGACGTAGCCGGACTGGGCCGGGTCGGCCAGCACCGTCAGGAACCCGTCGTAGCCGTTGGGGGACACCGTCGAGTCGGTGCTGGGCACCGCGGCACCGCCGCCGGCCGGCGTGGTGGTGACGGTCACCGAGCCGCCGACGAACGACTGGACGAACGTCTCCGCGCCGGCGCTGGTGCCAACGTAGAGGTTGTAGCCCAGGGCGCCGGTCGGCTCGGAGGTCACCGTGACGGTGAACTGGTTCGTCGAGCCGGTGAGCGCGCCGGTGTTGACCTCGCTCGACGGGACGGACTCGCCGCCGCCGGCGATGGCGGTGACCTTGATGTAGTAGGTGCCCGCGGCCACCGCGCCACCGGTGGACTGCGAGGACACCGAGATGGTCGGGGCGCTCACCGCGCCGGCGTAACCGTTGCCGGACGCTCCGCGGCTGTAGAGCAGCGCGCGCTCCTCGGCGCCGAACGTCGCCCACAGCAGCGCCGTCTGCGACAGGGAGCGGATGTCCTGGAAGCCCTGGCCAGAGAACTGCGCCTTCCAGGTCACCGAGTCCGACAGGCCCTGCTCGACGTAGGCCACGGACTTCGAGTCCGACGCGTAGGTGATCTTGTTGGGTCGGCGCAGGCCCGACACGCCGCCGAAGGTGTTCGTGGTCGACTCGGAAGCAAAAAACGCCAGCGTGTCGGCCACGCCACCGGTCCGGGAGTTGCTCCAGCCCAGGATCCGGCGGAACTGGCGCGCGGTGCCCACACCCTTGGAGCGGGGGATGGAGTTACGCAGCGGGGTCTGCCGGGGCACCAGCAGCTTCGCCGGGGCCTCCAGGTCGTAGGGCACCAGGCCGTTGCTGTTGGGGAAGCTCAACGACCAGTCCTTGCCCAGGTCGGCCAGCGAGCCCTTCAGGGCGTCCAGCTCGGCCTGGATCGAGGCCAAGGTGTCCGGGTTGACGGCCTTCTGGATCCGCTCGATCCGGTCGGCGATCATCTCCGGGTTGCCCGCGGTCTTGACGATGCCCTGCTCAGGCACGAAGGCCAAGCCACCGCGCTGTGAGCGCTCGTTGCTCTCGGCCAGGACAGTCTTGTAGTGCTCGAACCGCTGCGCCACCTCGCTCGGTGAGGTGGCGTCGGAGAACATCTCCGACGGCGTGGGAACGGCGTACATGGCGGCTCCTTACTTCGCTTCGCGCTCGCACTGCTCGGCCAGCTCCAGGTAGCCCGTGCGGGTCACGGGGTCGGTGACCTGGGAGGCCAGAGCGCGATACCGGTTGGCCTTGATCAGCAGCTCGTCTCGGCGAGCCGCTTTCGCGGTGTCCTGCGCGGTGCGCGTCAGGACAGGACCGCCCGGTGCGGGGAGCGCCTTCACCTTCGCCAGTTCGGCTTCGAGCGCCTGGATACGCCCCTCGGAAGCCTGCGTGGCCTCTGCGACGGCGGCCTTCACCAGCTCGGCGAGGCGGTCATCATCGCCCGCGGCGGCCTTCGCGACGACCGGCGCGGGAGTCTTGGTCTGGTCGGGGACAGCGTCCAGCATCACCTCAGTGAGGGGCTCGGGCTGCTCGCGCTCGAACGGCGGGGCCGTCTCGCCGGCGGCCGCCTCACCCTCCCACCAGCACAACAGCATCCTCAGGGCGCACAGCAGCTCATGGACGTCGCACAGCTCGTCCTCGCCTGCCACCAGCTCATCCAGCTCCGCTTTCAGCAGCGCCACCAGGCCGTCGCGGATCTGGGCCAGCTCAGCCGGGTCGTGGATCTCCCCCTCGGCCTTGGTGGTGTCGGCGTCGGCGGCCTTCCACCCCTCGGGGATCAGGTCCTCTCGGCCCAGCGCACGGGCCCGGCGCTTGATGTGCGCCTTGGCCTTCGCCGGGTCCTTGGCGCGACCGATCGCCCTGATCGCGTTGCGCAGATCCTGCACGTTCTTGATGGGGAACGACCCATCGGGCAGGGCCTGGCCGCGGTCGGCGGCCTGCTCGCGCTCCTCGGCGGAGAACTCGCGCTTGGCCAGCTCGGCGTCGGCGGTCTTGCCCTCGGGCTCCTCGTGCAGCTCCTCGACGCGCACCAGGCCCCGGGTCTCGTCGAAGTGCGCGGGGTCCACCTGCAGGCCCGGACTGGCCGCCTTCGCCAAGGTCAGCGTGCACGTCGGGTTGCACGGTCGGTCGACCAGCGACACCTCGACGATCGTGCCCCCGACGATCCGCCCCCCCGGTGCGGAGGCGTCCTTGACCACCTTCGGGTCCTTGATCCCGATCGAGTAGCCGCGGAGCACCCCCTTCTCCACCTTCTTCGCGGAGACGGGGTCGACGACCACCGAGCGGACCATCCAGGAGTCCCCGTCCTGCTCCAGATCAGTGGCCACGCCGGCGGCGATCGAAGTGTGCTGCTCGCGAATGTTGCCCCCGGTGGCGAACCACTCGGGCATGGCGTCGGCCAGCCACCTCGGGTCACAGACCTGCTTGTCCAGGTCCAGGTCGGGGCCGGTCGCCTTGCCGTAGACGACCAGGTCCCCGTCCTCATTGCGCTCCGCCTTGAGGATGTCGGCGTAGACGTGGGTGATGGTCATGTGCTCTCCACCTCGGACGGGGATGCGATCACCGGGGCAAGCGCGCACCGGCACAACGGGTGGGCCGGGGGCTGGTAGACCCCGGTGGGGAACGGCTGGTCGAGCGGCACCGCGCCGGCATCTTCGTTGTCGGCGCACAGGTCACAGACCCGCTCGTCGGCGGCGGTCATCCAGTAGGCGGCCTCGACGCCGTTGCGGCGGTAGGAGTCCCGGGTGGCCGCCGAGGACGCCCGGGACAGCTCGGTCACCGCCACCATGTCGGCCCACCGCGGGTCGTCGAGCACGTTGACCAGGCGGGCCGCCAGGGTGTCCGGTGCCTCGCCAGCCTCCAAGGCCTCGGCGAGCACCTCCGCCAGCGCGTCCAGCCGGTTGGCGGCGATCGAGCGGACCTGAACGCCGGCCTGGTCGAGCAGGGCGCGCAGGCCGTGGTCGTCGTCGAGCAGCCGGCGGGCCGCCTCCGGGTCGCCCGGAGTCCACCCGCCCCAGTTCGGGTCGACGCCACCCAGCAGGGACACCGCCGACCGGTTGCCGATCGCGTACCCCTCGGTCCAGACCCCCTCCAGCAGCTGGCCCAGGGCTGCGGTGATGTCCACGCCCTGCGAGCCCAGCCACCCCCGGGCGTCGGCGGTGCCAGCGGCGGTGGCCGCCTTACGGGCCGCCAGCCACCGTTCGGCCAAGGCGCGGGTCGGGACGGCTCCAGTCATAGCCGTACGCAGCCGGCCCGCCCACACCGTGGCCGCGGCCAGGTCCACCTCCCACCCTGGCCACGCCTGCCGCGCCGGGGCTTTTGGGCCAGCATCACTGGCCTTGAACACCACCCGGTCCAGATCGACGCCAGCGGCCGCGGCCTGGTCCCGCGTCAGGTACTCGAACACGAACGGACGGGACCGGCGCTTGGTGGCCCACCGGCGGTAGGCGGCCAGCTCCCTGCGGGCCTCCTCACCGCCGGCGGGCTTCCCCGGCCCGTCCTGGGGCTTCTCGCCAGCCTGGCTGCCGGCGTCCGGCTCGGCGGCCGCCCCCGGCGCCGGTGCTGGCGGGCTCTCCGCCGGGCCCACCAGCACCCCCGGGGACGCCTCCGACGCGCCCTCCAGGAACACCACGCCCCGCTGGGTGACGATCATCGGCATGTCCGCCTCGGCGAAGGCGTACCGCGGGGCGCCGGCGGCGTCCCGCAGCTCGTTGAGCGTCTTCCCGCCGACCTGGAACCGCTTGATGTCCAGCTCGACCGCGGCCGCCTGGTCCTCGTCGTCCAAGCCCAGCCAGCGGAACTCCAGCTCCTCGGGCATGCCCAGGTGCTTGCGGGAGATGTCCGTCAGCACCCCCGCCAGCCACTTCAGCGTCGGCCGGGTGCCCTTGCGCTCCTGGACGTTCTCCTGCCCCTCGTGGTAGCCGCTGCTGCCCAAGCCCTTCGACTCGGTGAAGCCCAGCTCGGCGATCGTCATGTCGAAGTGGGCGCACACCAACTTCAGCAGGTGCAGGTCGTAGTCCGGCTTGTACCGCTCGTCCACGCCCCGCGACTCGACCGGCTCCAGGCCCGGCGGCAGCACCCGGTAGCGCATCCGCTGGCGGGTCAAGCCCGAGTAGTAGTCGTTGAGCTCCTGCTCATAGGTCAGGACCTGCTCGGGCGTCCACGACGTCGCGCCGGTGTTCTTCAGCCACCCGGCGGGCATCACGCCGTCCGTGTACTCCGCCTTCAGCCACGCCATCCGCTTCAGCCACAGGTCGGCGTCCTCCAGGGACTGCTCGACCGCGGAAAACCCGTACGGGGTGAACGTCCGGGCCTCCTTGACCCGGTAGATCAACCGGTCCGCCGGGTAGCCGGCGATCGGGTTGCCATCGGCATCCACGTCGGTGTCGGCGTGGTACTCGCCGCGGGGGAAGCCGTGCAGGATCTGCTGGTAGGCCGGCTGCGGAGGCAGCGGGCGGCCACCGGTGTGGTCCAGCAGCGGCTTGATCGTCGTGCCGTCGATGACCTCCAGGCCGTACAGCTGGCCGCCCAGGGTGTAGCGGGGGTAGATGGCCAGCGCGTCCAGCACCAGGTGCTCTTCCAGCACCTTCGAGATCCACGTGGCGAAGTCGTGGCCGTTGCGCGGGTCCGGCTGCTCCCAGAACCGCACGCACCGGTCGATCTCCGGGCCCAGCCGCTGGCGCAGCTGACGCTCAATGTCGATTCGCTTGGCGTCCGGGTCCTCGCGCTGGGCCACCTCTACCGCGCGCTGGGACACCACGATGTCCCAGTCCAGGGCGATGATCTCGTTCTTCCGCACCCGCAGACAGTCCCGGATGATCGCGATCCGGTCCGCCGCGTCCCGCAACACCTTCCACGGCACCAGGCGGTTGTCCTGGCCCGGCACGTGGACGTTCCAGGTGACCGGGTACTCCCACTGGCGAGGCTCGGCCCGGCCAGTGTCCCGGCGCACCGGGTCCAGCGGGGCCGACTGCAGCGGCACGCCAGGCCCGAACGAGTACGGGAAGGTGTCTCGGGGCATCGGCGCCTGTTCGCCCGTCACGGGCTGCTGCAAGGCGTGCACGATGCCCGCCAGGTCAGTCACCCGACCCCCGGTGCCCGCCTGCAGGCTGGCAGGCAGGGACTTGGTCACGCGGCGGCGACGGCGGCGGCCCATGTCACCTCCCGCGACGTAGTGCCCGCAGATACTCCAGGGCGTCATCCGCCCCACCCGGGGGCTGGTAGAAAGCCATCAGCAGCGCGTCGGCGTTGTCCGGCGAGCGGCCCAGCCGCTTGCGGATCTCGTCCTTGGACTCGATCTGGATCGCGCCCCGCGGCCCGATCGACCACCGCGGCTCCAGCAGCTGGGCCACCGTGGTGTCCGCGTTGTCCATCTGCGACAGGTCCCAAGCCCGGTTCTGCGACAGCATCCGGCCCACCTGCCACCACATCTCCGCCCGGACGTTGACGAACTGGCCCGGGTCGGAGGCCCTGGCGGCCGCGTTCACCGCCACGATCGAGGCGGAGTGCCGGCCCTCGGCCCGCAAGTTCTGCAGCTCGCCGATCACGCCCCGGCCCACGCCGATCTCGTCGACCTTGACCACCGTGGCCCCGGTCTCCCGGATGCAGCGCAGGATCAACGGGGCGATGGTGCGGGGCTGGTCGGATCGCTCCCGCCACTCCCGGCCAGCAACGACACCGCGGCGCTCACGCACCACCGTCTCGTCTCCGCCACCGCCGACATCCACGCCGAGCTCGACGGGCAGCAGCTCGTGTGCAGCGCGCGGAGTATCACCGTGCACGCGGCAAGCTGCGACATCGCTCGCTCGGACCACCGCCGCTGGATCGTCCGCACTGAACTCCCCCAGGACCTTGGACCGGTAGATGGGGTTGTCCTCGCCCCACTCCCGTCGCTTCTCCTCGGCCCAGGCCGGGGAGATCAGCAGCTGGCGCAGCTCGTCGGGCACGTCCTCGCCGGTGAAGTTGGGGCTGTCGAAGGCGGAGATCCGCACCGTGTGCCACAGGCTCGCCGGGCCCGACACCCGCGCGAAGTGCGACGCCGAGTTGTCCGGGTTGCCGATCGCCAGCATCCGGCACCCGTCGTTCGTGGTCAGGGCGTCCGCGGCGATCCACAGATCCTCGGGGATGCCGCAGGCCTCATCCAGGACCACCAGGACGTAGCGGGCGTGGATGCCCTGGAACGCGGACTCGTCGTGATCAGCCGGCTTGCGGCCGAACGCCACCAGCTCCCCGTTCAGCTTCCACTCGGTCTGGTTGACCTGGCCAGGCAGGTTGCCCTTGCGGTGGGCCTGGCGGATGTAGCGCCACAGGATGGCGCGCACCTGGGCGTAGGTGGGCGCGGTGGTGACCACGAAGGCCTCGCCGGGCGGGTGAACGTCCAGCCACCAGGCCACTGCGCGGGAGGCGATGTGGCTCTTGCCCACGCCGTGGCAGGAACGCACCGCGACCCGGCGGTGATCCCGCAGGGCGCGCATGATCTCGGCCTGCTTGGACCAGACGTGCTCGCCGAGCCGCTCGGAGATCCACACCGTGGGGTCGTCGAGGTACTGGGAGGCCCGCACCGCGCGCTCGGCGTCCTCGTCGAGCAGGGACGCCACCCGGGCCAGGAAGTTCACGAGCACCTCTGTCGAGCAGCAGAAAGCCCCCGGCCGGGTGGCTCGGGGGCTTGGCGGGGTGGTGGCTACGCCGCTGGCTTGTCGCCGGAGAGGGCCCGGTAGAGGGTGGCCCGGCTGACCCCGACGATGTCGGCGATCTGCTGCATCGTGTGCTGGCGGCCCTCGTAGAGCTGGCGCGCCGTGGCGAGCTTGTCCGGGGTGAGCACCGGGCGACGGCCGCCCTTGCGGCCACGGGCACGGGCAGCGGCCAGGCCGTCGTGGGTGCGCTCGGAGATCAGCTCCCGTTCGAACTCGGCGATGGCGCCGATGATGTGGAAGCAGAGGCGGCCGCCGGGCATGGTGGTGTCGATGCCCTGGTCGAGCACTCGCAGGCCGATACCGCGCTCACCGAGGGTGGCGGACAGCTCCAGCAAGTTGCGCAGTGAGCGGCCCAGGCGGTCGAGCTTGGTGATGACCAGGACGTCGCCGGGGCGCAGGTACTCCAGGCACCGGTCGAGCTGGGGCCGGCGGGCGAGCTTGCCGGATGCCTTGTCGATGAACACGCGTTCGCAGCCGGCGGCGGTGAGCGCGTCCTGCTGGGCCTCCGGGTGCTGGTCCTTGGTGCTGACCCGGCCGTATCCGACGAGTGCCATCGTGTCCCTCCTGAGTGCTTGCCGCCCCTGCGACGCACTCAGTGTCTCACAAACGGTGTCACCCGTTCAACATGAGACGTTGATTTTGGACACGGTTTCTGCAACACCTCTGACCGGGCCGACCAAGATCACCAGTGATCGTCTCGCAAACGATCGTTTGTGGACACTCACGCCACCGATCGCAGCTGACGCGCGGCCACCCGCTTGGCCTCCACCCGGGCCTCCCCCGCCACCCCGGCGGCGTCCAGAGCCGCCTCGATCGCCCGCAGCACCAGCGCGGCTTTCGCCTCCTCGATCCGCGCCAACCGCTCGTCGATGTCCAGCTTCGCGATCGTGGCCAGCACGGTGCTGCACCGATCCAACGCCCGCTCGAACAGCACCAGCTCACCGCGGATCTGCTCGCCCCCCTCCCCGCCGTAGCGCAGCGCCTGCAGCTCGGCGACGTGCTCGGCGAGCAGGTCTTTCCACCGCAGCACCTCGCCGGCGAGGCGAGCCAGCGCCGTCAATGGGTCAGCGACCGGCTCGGCGGGCCCCTGCACCGCGGCGAGCCGGCCCAGCTCGCGCTGAGCCTTCGCCTCCGCCACTCGCGCGGCCGCGGCGGCCTTCACCTTCCGGGAGCCACCGCCGTGCATCCGGCACACCGTCGCACCGCGAATCGCCCACGCCCTGCACCGCTCCCCGGAGCGTTTGCTCTTGCTCGTGCACCGCTGCCGCAAGAGGTCCCACCCCCTCCGGAACATCGCAGGGGGCGTCGCGCGTGGCGGCCCCCCGTTTTCGGTCAGCAGCCGAACGACGGGTCGGGCTTCTTCTCGTCGATCCGCTCGACCAGGGCCTGGTTAAAGCGGGTGGGGTTGGACACGTCCGACCCGTCGTCGGTGACGTCGTAAAGCACCACCGTGGCCCCGCTCGCCCCGGCGGCCCGAGTCAGCGTCGCGGAGTGGAACTCGACCTTCACGCACCGGTCGAGCCGCTCCTGCCAGGCCACCTGGGCGTCGGCGGGGAACTCGTGCCGGGCCCGGTCGATGGCCGCGGCCAGCGGGGCGGGCTGGAGGTGCACGGTGTAGCCGACCACGCGGCCGCCGACGTGTTGGACGTCGGTG
>CAMLHU010000061.1 GCA_946479825.1 uncultured Gemmatimonadota bacterium | reverse complement strand
GAAGAAGCTCGCGCTCCCGGGCCAGTTCCTCATCCTCGCCGGCACTCAGTCCGGCCCGGGCGATTTCCTCGCTCTGAAACGACAGGAGGTCAATGCGCCGCTCCGCTTCCCGCTCCCCTTCGGCAAAGAGCCTGAGGTCGGCCAGGGTCCGCCGCGGCCATTCCGGCCCGAGCTCGGCCAGGTACGCGTTGAGGTCGGCCTTGAACTCGTAGCTGAGGACCGTCCCCTCGTCGGCGTCGTACTCGCCGTTGTGCGGGAGCTTCACCTCGTCCACCACGATGGCGCCGGCCTGCTTCATCGCGTCGAGCGCCGCCTGGTAGAGCCGGTCCACCTCGGGGTGATACCCGACGAACGGCCCCCGCAGCACGCCGATCCGCGCCCCCTTGAGCCCGTTCGGGTCGAGGAACCGGGTGTAGTCGGCCGCGGCGTGCGCACCCGCCGGGCGTGTGGCCGGGTCGCGCGGGTCGGCGCCGGCGAGCGCGCCGAGCAGGATCGCGGCGTCGGTCACCGTGCGCGCCATCGGGCCGGCGGTGTCCTGGCTGTGCGAGATCGGGATGATCCCCGCCCGGCTCACGAGCCCGACCGTCGGCTTGATCCCGACCAGGCCGTTGGTGGACGACGGACACACGATGGACCCGTCGGTCTCCGTGCCGACGCCCACGGCGGCGAAGTTGGCCGAGATGCCGCTCCCCGTGCCCGAGCTCGACCCGCAGGGATTGCGGTCGAGCACGTAGGGATTCCGGCACTGGCCGCCCCGGCTCGACCAGCCGCTGGTGGCGCGGGAGGAGCGGTAGTTGGCCCACTCGCTCAGGTTGGTCTTGCCGAGGATGACCGCGCCCGCCGCGCGGAGGCGCGCCGCCACGCCGCTGTCGCGGACCGGGATGCTCCCCTCGAGCGCGAGGGATCCGGCGGTGGTGGTCATCCGGTCGCGGGTCGCGATGTTGTCCTTGATGACGACCGGGATCCCGTGCATCGACCCCCGCAGCTTGCCGGCCTTCCGCTCGGCGTCGAGCTGGTCCGCGATGGCAAGCGCGTCGGGATTGAGGTCGAGCATCGCCCGGAGGGTCGGTCCCTGCCGGTCCATCGCCGCGATGCGTTCGAGATAGAGCTCCGTCAGCCGGCGGCTGGTGTATTTGCCCGAGGCCATCGCCGCGCCGAGGTCGGAGACGGTGGCTTCTTCGAGCTCGAAGGCGGCGGGGGAGGCGGCTGGCGCGACCGGCGGCGTCGGCTCGGCCGGCGCGGTTCGGCCCGAGGGGACGACGTGCGGCCCGATGACGGCGCCCGCGCCGGCAAGCGTGGCGGCAGACAGGAAGTCGCGGCGGGAGAGATCGGACATGGGGGTGCTCGGTGGGGGGTGGAGGGGTAGGGCTTGGGGGTCAGAGCTTGGAGCGTGGAGCTTAGAGCTTGGAGCTTGGAGCTTGGAGCTTGGGGCTTGGGGCTTGGGGCGCAGGGAGGAGTGCGTGGAGGGTGATCGTGCGTCGTCGGACAAACCCCTCGCGGCGCCCAGGATGACGCACATGCCCCTCGCGCAACGCCAAGCGTCCCTGCCCCCCTGACCCCTGACCCCTGACCCCTGACCCCTAAGCCCTAAGCCCTACGCCCTACGCCCTATTTCCCTGCCCCCTCCCACCATGGAGCGTACCGGGATCGAACCGGTGACCTCCTGCTTGCAAAGCAGGCGCTCTCCCAGCTGAGCTAACGCCCCGCGGGGTCAAGAATAACGCTTCCCCACCCGGCCGGCTATGCCGCGCGGTGAAGTGCGATTCCCCCCCGAATCACGCGTTCTTCACGGCGCACCGGGCACCTTGGGGCCATCACGGAGGCCCCGATGCCGGTCAGTTCCCCCAAGTTCCGCTCCCCGCCCTCGAGCCCGCCGACCACGCCCGCCACTCCGGTGGGGCCACGATGGGAATGGCGCTCCGTCGCGCGCGTACTCCCGGTCCCCGCCGCGTCGCTCGCCGCGTGGGCCACTGGCCCGGAGACCGGCAGCGTGGAGACCTACCTGCTCTCCGCCCTGAGCCCGCACAACGTCAAGGTCCGCGGTAACGCGCTCGAGGTGAAGCGGCGGGAGGCGGTGGATCCCCTCGGCCTTGAGTGCTGGCGCCCCACCCTGCGCGCCACCTTCCCGCTCGCGGGCGGCGCGCTCGCCGAGCTCTGGGACGCCTGGGGGATCCCCGCCCCTTCGCCGCTCCGGACCACCTACGGCTTCGGCGAGTTCGTCCGTGAGATCGTGGCGCCCGACCCCGCGCTCCGAAGGGTGGACGTGATCAAGCGACGCACCCGGCTCGTCGTGGACGGTTGCCCGGGTGAGCACGTGACGCTGCTCGTCCGCGACGCGCACTGGGAAAGCCTCGCCTTCGAACACGAAGACCCGGCGCTCGTCATCGGCGTCCTCCGGCGGCTCGGACTCGACCCGGCCGCCAACACCAGCTACCCGGCGGCCTTCAAGCGGATCGTCGGGCTGCCGACCCTCCCCCCCGTCCCTTCTGCAGGAGTCGCCTGATGTTGCGCCCCCATTCGCTGCTGGTCGCGTTCGCCGCGACCGGCCTCCTCGTGACCGCCGCGCCGCTCGCGGCCCAGCAGGGCCAGCCCGGCCATCCGGTCTCCCTCCCGGGCATGTACGACGGCGGCTACCTGGTCTTCCAGAGCGCCGACAGCGCGTTCAAGTACTGGCTCGACGGCCGGATCCAGATCGACGGCGCGTCGTACTACGGCAGCAAGAACGCGCTCGGCAACGGCACCATCACCCGCCGCGCCCGGCTCGGCGTCAAGACCACCCTCTACCGCGACTGGGAGGGCGAGATCGACGTGGACTTCGCGAGCAACGCCCTCGACGTCAAGGACCTGTGGATCGGCTACGCCGGGTTCCATAACAGCCTGATCCGCATCGGCAACTTCAAGGAGCCGTTCAGCCTCCAGACGCTGACCTCCTCGAAGTACATCACGTTCCTGGAGCGGTCGTACACCGACGCATTCTCCCCCGACCGCCACATCGGCGTGGCCTACAGCCGCTGGGGCGACCGCTGGCAGGTGAGCGGCGGCCTCTTCGGCCAGGAGATCGGCGACGTGGACGCCACGGGCCAGGACGAAGGCTGGGGCGCCACCATCCGCGTCACCGCGGCGCCGATCCTGCGCGACCGCCAGGTCCTGCATCTCGGCCTCGCCACCAGCCGGCGCACCCCCAACGCCGCGGCCACTCCCAACCGCGTCCGGTTCCGCGCGCGCCCGGAGACCTACGTCAACCAGGCGCGGTTCCTGAGCACCGGCCAGATCGCCAACGTGAAGTACACCTCGTACTACGACGCGGAGCTCGCGGCGGTGAGCGGTCCGCTCACCGTCCAGAGCGAGGCGACCCGGGTGGACGTGCACCGGCTGGCCGGCCTCCCGACCGCCAACTTCTGGGGCGGTTACGTGGCGGTCAGCTGGTTCCTCACCGGCGAGACCCGGCCCTACCTGCCGCAGGAAGGGGAGTTCGACCGGATCTACCCCCGCTCGACCCACGGCGCGTGGGAGGTCGCCGCGCGCGTGAGCACGATGGACCTGAACGACTTCTCGAGCGGCGTCAACATCCTGGGCGGCCAGGGCACCAACTACACCCTGGGCCTCAACTGGTACGTGAACGCGAACTTCAAGTTCATGGCCAACTACGTCCGGGTGACGACGGACGTCCACGCCGTGCCCGACGGCGGCACCGCGCCGTTCATCCCGGGCGACGACTTCGACGTGGTCCAGGTCCGGGCGGCGCTCGCCCTCTGAGGACGCCGATGAACCGCGAGATCGAGCGGAAGTTCCTGGTGGACACCCGGGCCTGGCGCCCGGATCCCGCCCGTGGCGTGGCCTTCCGGCAGGGATACCTGTCGGTGGACCCCGCCCGGGTGGTCCGGGTCCGCCGCGCCGGCGACCGGGCGTTCCTCACGATCAAGGGCGTCACCGCCGGGTTCGCGCGGGCCGAGTTCGAGTACCCGATCCCGGTGGCCGACGCCGACGCGATGCTCGACCAGCTCTGCCTGCGCCCGATCATCGAGAAGACCCGCTACCGCGAGTCGTGGGCGGGGTTCCAGTGGGACGTGGACGTGTTCGGCGGCGAGAACGCCGGCCTCGTGGTGGCGGAGGTGGAACTCAGCTCCCCCACCGAAGTGGTCCCGCTCCCGCCGTGGGTGGGCGACGAGATCTCGGAGGACGAGCGCTACGCCAACGCCCGCCTCGTGGACCACCCGTACGCCCGGTGGGCCCATGCCGGCTGACGCCGCCACCGCCCCTCCGGCCGACGTCGCCGGCCTGCTCGCCCTCGACCACTTCACCCTCTCCCCGCGTTCCCGCCCGGCGGCCGGACGCGGGGAGCGGCGCCTTCGGCGGGTCGGCCTGCCGCTCGGCGTGGTGGTGTTCGCCGCGCTGGCGCTCGCCCCGACCCCGGCCGGCCTGCCACCGGCGGGCCAGGTGGCCGCCGCGGCCTTCGCCCTTGCCCTCGTCTGGTGGGTCACCGAGCCGATCCCCACCCACCTCACGTCGCTGGTCCTGATGCTTTTGCTGGTGGTGTTCCGCGGCTGGGACGCCCCGCACGTCCTGGGCGTGCTCGGGCTCGACGTGATCTGGCTCAACGTCCTCGCGTTCATCCTGAGCGCGATGCTGGTCAAGACCCGGCTGGCGAAGCGCCTCGCGCTCCTGCTCATCCTCCGGTTCGGCCGCCGGGCGTCGTGGGCGCTGGGCGCCTTCGTCATCCTCCAGCTCGCTCTGGCGCCGCTCATCCCCGCCACCGCCGCCCGCGCGGCGCTCACGCTCCCGCTCATGATCGCGACCGCGGCGATCTACGGCTCCACCGCGGAGCACCCGACCAACTTCGGCCGCAACCTGTTCCTGCTCAACCTGACCGCCATCAGCGTGCTCTCGTCCACCGTGATGACCGGGAGTGCCGCCAACGTGATGGCGGTGGGGTTCCTGGAGACGATGGCGGGCCACCGGGTGTACTACACCGACTGGCTCCTCGCGAGCGCGCCGATCGCCGTGATCACGGTGGCGTTCGCCTGGGCGGTGGGACCCCGGCTCATCTTCCGGGTGCCGCCGGCCGAGCGCGTGCCGCAGCTCGCCGGCGGGCTCGACCTCGTGGCTGCGGAGCAACGCCAGATGGGGCCGATGTCGGCCCGCGAGCGCCGGGCGATCCTCATCTTCGGGCTCGTCATCTTCCTCTGGGCCACCGACCGGTTCCACCAGGGGTGGTTCGGCCTCGAGCTTGGGCCCTCCTTCTCGGCGATGATCGGCGCGATCATCGCCTTGTGGCCCGGGGTCGGGGTGATCGGCTGGGAGGACACCGACATCCCCTGGCACCTGATGATCTTCAGCGCGGGCGCCTACGCCGGCGGCCTCGCGCTCGAGGCCACCGGTGCCGCCAAGTGGGCGGTGGAGCGGGTCTTCGGCGGCCTGCCGCTCGACCACCTCTCCTTCGGCTGGGCCTACGCCGCGGTGCTCGCGGTGATGATCTACAGCCACCTCCTCTCCACGTCCAAGACCGTCCGCACGGTCATCATGATCCCCGCGATCATCCTGATGGCCCGCCGGCTCGGCTGGGACCCGGTGAGCCTCGCCCTGCCGGCGGCGTTCACCATCGACTGGGTCATCGGCCTGCCGATCAGCGGCAAGCCCAACGTCATCCTCTTCGCGACCAACCAGTACTCCGCGCGCGACAACCTCCGCTACGGACTCGTGGTCTGCACCGCCGGGTACGCCCTGCTCCTCCTCGCCGGCGCCACCTGGTTCCACTGGATGGGGCTCACCCCGGGATTCGGCGCGCGCCACTGACGTGGCGCTTGCGCAACAGCCCGCCAGACCCGACCATATAGGGACGATGGTCCGGTCCCCCCCGGCAACCCTTCGCCTCGTCACGCTCGGCCGCTGCGCCGTCGAGCGCCACGCCAGCGGCACCACCCGCGAGACCGTCTTCGGTCCGGGGAAGCCGCTGGCGGTGCTGGCGTTCCTGGCCGCCGCCCCGCACCGCGTGGCCCGCCGCGAACAGCTTCTCGACCTCCTCTGGGGCGACGCCGACCCCGACAAGGCGCGCAACTCCCTCCGCCAGGTCATCTGGCTCCTCCGCAGCCGCCTCGGCGACGACGTGCTGTCGGCCGAGAGCGACCGGATCGCCCTCCACGCCGCTGTCACCACCGACCGCGACCAGTTCCTCTCGGCCATCAACGCCGGCGACCCCGCCGCCGCGCTCGCCGTGTATGGCGGCACCTTCCTGCCCGACCTCGCCACGCCGGGCGGCGCCGAGTTCGAGCACTGGGCGGACGTCGAACGGCAGTACCTGCATTCCGCCTACGTCCGGGCGGCGGAGCTCCGCATCCGCCAGCTCCTCGACGCCGGCCGCGCACACCAGGCGGTCGAGGTGGCCGAAGTGCTCCGCTCGCGCGAACCGCTCCGCGAGGCGAGCTGGCGGCTGCTGATCGAGGCCCTCCTGGCCGATCACAACGCGCTCGGCGCTACCGCCCAGGCCGACGGCCTCCTTCGGATGCTCAGGGCGGAGGGACGCGAACCGGAGCCGGCCAGCCGGCGCCTCCTCCTGCGCTGCGACACCCCTCCCGGTCCCGCCGGCCACGACCGCCCCGCGGCCCACCTCGTCGCCGAACTGGTGGGACGCGAGGCGGAGTTCAGCGCCGCGATGCGGCTCTGGCGCGAGGCCGCCCAGGGGCGGGCGCGCCACCTGCACCTCTCGGGCGAGGCCGGTCTCGGCAAGTCCCGCCTCCTCGCTGACGTGACTGCGCGGATCCGTGCGCAGGGAGGCCGGGTGGCGCTCGTCCGCGGGCGCGCCGGCGAGCGCCACGTCGCCTGGATGATCGCCTCCGACCTCGCGCGCGCCCTGGCCGAACTCCCCGGCGCGGCCGCCGTCTCGCCGGCCGCCGCCGGTGCATTGGTCGCGATGGAGCCATCGCTCGCACTGAGATATCCGGGGGCCGCAGATCCGGGCGGCGCCGACGACGACCTGGTCCGGCGGCGGGCCGGCGCGCTGCGCGAGCTGATCGCCGCCGTGGCCCTCGACGCGCCCCTGGCCCTCGCGCTCGACGACATCCACTGGATGGACCTGGCTTCGGCCGAGGCGATCACGTTGGCGCTCACCCGCATCGGCGAGCGTCCAGTGCTGGTCATCTCCGCGTCGCGCCCGACCCCGGCAGCCGCACCGCTCGCCCCGGCCGACGTCGCCGCGACGCTGGCCCCGCTCAGCCCGGCCCAGATCGCCGAACTCCTGGCCAGCCTGGGGGCGCTTCGGCAGGACCCCTGGGTCCACGACTTCCTCCTGCACCTCCACCAGACGACCGACGGCAACCCGCTCCTGGTGCTCGAGACCCTGACCGCGTTGATCGGCCGGGACCTCCTGAGGCTCGACGACCAGACCTGGACCACCCCCGATCCCGACGCACTGCTGCACGCGGCGCTCGCCCCGGTCGGGTTCGCGGAGCGGGTCGCGCGGCTCGCGCCCCCGGCCCGCGCGGCGCTCGACGCACTCGCCGTCGCCCCGATACCGCTCGGCACCGCCCCGCTTGGCCGGGCCCTCGCTCACGAGCCAGCGGCGCTGCTCCCGATCCTCCACTCGCTCGACCGGGACGGGTTGGTTGTGCGGCGCGACGAGGCGTGGGAACCGTCGCACGATCGCGTCCGCGACCGACTCCTCGGCCTGATGTCCGCCGAGCGCCGCAACGACCTCGAGCGCCGGATCGGTGAGGCCGCCGCGCAGGACGCTGAAGTCCCCGCCCGGCTGCTCCCCGCCTTCGTGCCGGGCCTGGTACAGTCGGGCGATCCGGCCGACCTGGAGCGGGCGTATCTTCGGTGGGTCGACTCGCGTCGCGGCCTCGGCGATGCCCGCTCCGCCCGCGCGCTCACGCTCGCCTTCCTCGGCGCGCTGGCCTCGCCTCCACTCACCGCCCGCCTGCTCCGGGCCCGTCCGGTCGTCGAGCGTGTCGGCGGACGGCCCGCCATCGCCGTGGCGCTCGTGGTCGCAGCGCTGGGCGGCGCCTGGGGCTTCAACGATTGGGCTACCCGGCCGACGCAGCTGGCGCTGGTGCAGCGTCCGATCGGCTACAACGTGGGGATCGTCCCCGTGCCGATCGTTGAGATCCAGGACAGGTTCGGCCGCCGCGTCCGCTCGGCCACCGATACAGTCGAGATCACTGTCACTCACGGGCCGCCCCTCCGGGGCGATACCGTCCGCAACGCAGTCGCCGGACGCGCCTCATTCCCGGGCCTGAGTTTCGGCGCCGAGTGGGATTCGACCGACACGGTCACACTGCAATTGCGCTCACCGCGTCTCCCTGCACGTGACGTGGCGCTTCCACTGGGCTTGGGCGACGTGCCGCTCGACCTGACGGACGTCACGCTGAACGGTCGAACGCTCGAGCTGGCAGATCCGGTGGTCCACGCCCACCCGGGAGATTCCGTCTCCGGAACGGTCTCAGTTCGCTACACAAGCCGCTGGGGCGCGGCGGCGGTCATGCTCGGCGCCGTCGCGACCTGGATGCCACGCGAGCACGGCGTCCTGGCTCAGCTCCCGCTGGTCACTCCGATCGATGGCGGGACAGCCACTTTAAAGATCAGCTTCCAGGCGCCGCGTCGACCGGGGACGTATCACGTCATCGTCGCCTTCAACGCCGAACCGGATATCAAGTGGCTGGCGTCCGGCACGAACTGGACGGTCGGTCACACGATCTGGGGGGACGGGAACGATTTCCAGGAGTGGACCGACTCGATGTACTCCGTCAGCAGGCGCAAGGGACTGATCAAAGCGCTGATCATCAGGCCACATGTGCGAATCCCGGGTTACCAGTACATCCCGAGCCGGGTGATCGATCTGGTCGTGGAATAGGGCTGCGACAGCTTCACCCTTGACATCAATTAATTGAACGATTAATTAGCACACCATGACCGACGCTCCCGAAACCCGCGACCAGATCCTCGACGCCGCTGAGGGGCTCTTTGCCCAGCAGGGATTCACCGCGACCTCGATCAAGCAGATCGCGGCCGGCGCCAAGGTGAACTCTGCCCTCCTCTACTACTACTTCGCCGACAAAGAGACGCTCTACAAGGCGGTGCTCGCCCGGCAGATCCAGGGACTGGTGGGGTCGCTCGCCAGCCGCATCCAGGGCGCCACCGACCCGACGGACGCCGTCCGCCGATTCGTCGAGGCCCAGGCCGAGGCGGTCCTGGCCCACCCGCTCTTCCCGCGGCTGATGCTCCGTGAACTGCTCGACCACGAGGCCCGCCACGCCTCGGACGAGATTGCGGTCGCGGTCGGGCGCGGGCTGATGCCGCTGGTCCAGACGATCGCCGCCGGCCAGCGCGCCGGGCAGTTCCGTCCCGACCTCGATCCGCGCTTTGCCGCCATCTCGGTGGTCGGCCAGCTGATGTACTTCTTCGTCGCCCGGCCCGCCGTGGCCCGGCTCCTCGCCCCGGCGCCCGACGCGCCTCCCGCTCCCATCACTCCCGAGACGGTCCGGGCCTATGCCCGGCACGCCGCGGAATTCGCCATCCAGG
>CAMLHU010000060.1 GCA_946479825.1 uncultured Gemmatimonadota bacterium | reverse complement strand
GGAATGCCATATTGCTTGTCTTCTCGTTTGATTGCGTCGATCGACTTGAACTGGGGGATGATATTCTGCGCATTCGCGACTTTCGACAGGTCGATCGGCTGGATCAGTTTGCCGTCGATGTAGCGCTTGAAGGATGACGTGTCGAAGGCGACGACATCCCTCCTCGGTCGCGTCCGGTCCGGCTCCACCCATCGCACCCGCGGCGGTCACCCCGACGACACCGCCGGCAACCTCGGCGGCGAGTACGTCCTCTGCGTCCCTGCCGAGACAGAGCAGCAGGCCAGCGGCCCTGTGGAAATAACGCGGACCCCTTCCAACCTCCGTAAGGAGGTTGGAAAAAACACCCCCGCACACGCGCGCGAGACCAGCCCACCAGAGCCGACCACGAACCTGTGGCCCATCGGCGAAGCCCCGTCAACGAGACGGGACCAGCTCCGCGCATCGGAACGACTCCTCGACCTGCCCATCTTCCGCGACCGCTCTGCGGCCTACGTCCGATCGATCCTGCGACCGGTGTTCGCCGCCGGATGGAGCCCGGCGCAGGTCCGGCACGCCCTCGACCACACTCCCGCCGGAACCGCATACTGGCACACCGAGCAGGTCCGGCACCCAGCCGCCTGGGCGAAGAACCGCCTTGCCGCCTGGCAGCGCGAAGACGGCACCTGGCTCACCCCACCCGTCGAGCTCGGCGCCGGCCGGACCACCGACCTGACCGCTGCCGATGTCGCCGCGCTCCCCCGCCCCGCCGAGCAGCCGACCGCGGACGTCACCAGCCACGCCAGCGCGGCACGGCGGGCGCTCGAGGATGTCCGGGCCCGCCTCGCCAGCCGGAAGCCGGCCGCGAAGGTCGGGCTCGGCGTGAACCTCCCCAACGCTGACGGCCGCCAGGCGGTCGCCAGCGAGCCGCAGGCCGCGCTCGAGCCGGCCACCGACGACGGCGATGACTGGCTGCTCCGGAACGCCGTGGCGGCCCGGCAGGACGCCGGCCGCTGGAACCTCAGGGGGATCGCATGATGGCCGGGTCTCTACACATCGCCACACGCCTGTACAACGTCAAGGCGATCAGCCCGGAGACTCCCGGCACGTCCGGTTCGGACAGGCAGCAGCGGGGTGGCGGGGGCGATACATCGGCGTGCGACCCATTGAGAATTACATAGGAACGACATAAGATCTACATAGATCAAGTGAACGGAGTAGGCATGCAGGCACCCGGCGACACCCTCCTCGTCTCTCCCGTCCCCGGCGCCCGTGAAGCCCTCACCACCGGCCACAAGCTGTACGCCGCCGAGATCGCCGTCACCAACCTCACCGAACGCCTCAACCGCGACCAGCCGACCGCGGTCCGCGCGCACTACACCGAGAAGATCGCCGCCGCCGTCCGCCGCCGTAACGCCCTGGACGCCGAGTACGCGATGGCGCTCGCCCGCGTCCAGGACGCCGCGCCGGCCACCGCCGAGCGCATCGAGGACACGGTGTGGCGCTCCAACCTCGTCACCGGAGAAGACGCATGAGCCTCACCGACACCGAACGGCAGGCTGCCCTCGCCCTCGCGGACCGCGCCGACGATGCCAACGAACTCCGCTACCTCCTCGACCTCCTCGGCCTCAACGACGCCGGCCCCGAACGGGTCCGCGCGCTCCGCGTCCCCGACTCCCTGTGGGATGCGCTCGGGTCGGCGACGAAGGACATGGGCACCGACCGGGCGAAGGCCATCAAGCAGTTCATCCGCTGGTACCTCGGCTACCCGGGCGCGGAACTCCCGGCCCGCCCGGTCGACAGACAGGAGGTGGCCGCATGAGCACGCCGGCCGCCCGCCCAGAGTTGGAGGTGCCGGTGACGACCCTGCAACGCCACTACGCGGACCTCGTTGACGCGGCGATCGACGGTCACACGGTCGTGTTGACGCGCCGTGGTGTGCGGGTGGCGATGCTCGTGCCGTACGGGCTGCCCGTGGATGACCTGGCCACGTTCGAGGCGCTGATGGATGACGCGTTGCAGCGGGTCGCCGCCGCGCGGGACTTTGGGCGCCGCCGCCACGCCGAGGAGCCGAAGTGACCGACACCGTTCCCACGCCGTCCGGGTGCCGCCACTGCGGCATCGAAGCGCACACGCATTTTCAGCGGTGGACGCCGGAGGCCGGATGGCATGGCTGGACGGCGCCGACCAACGCTCAGGTGCTCGCGCGGATGCGAGCCCGCCGCCACACCACCACACCGCAGGAGGAGCAGTGACCACCACCACCGACCACCAGCCGCTCGCGAGTTCACCCTGCGCGGCCTCATCGTCCTTGCGCCCGGCGTGTTCGCTCACGACGGCGACACCATCACCGAGGAGGACAAGGCCCGGCTCGACGACCTGCACCTGCGGAAGATCGACCTCGCCGACAACGTCTTCGTTGTGAACCCGGCGACGCCCGAGCACCCGGACGGCTACATCGGGGAGTCGACGCGTCGGGAGATCGAGTACGCGACGCAGCTCGGGAAGCCCGTCACGTACCTCGAACCGGCCGCGGCGCTCAGCGCCCCCGCCACCTGACCCGCACCCCGCCCGATCCGGATCACCACCAGGAGGAACCCGTGAACAAGACGCAGCTCGCCGAGGCCGTCGCCGACAAGGTCGGCAGCAAGAGGGCCGCCGTCGAGGCCATCGACGCGATCGTGGACGCCATCACCGAGACCGTCGCGAACGGCGACAAGGTCACCCTCACCGGCTTCGGCGTGTTCGAGAAGGCGACCCGGCCGGAGCGTGAGGCGCGGAACCCCGCCACCGGCGCCCGGATCACCGTCCCCGCGACCGACGTGCCGAAGTTCAAGCCCGGCCAGCCGTTCAAGGACCGCGTCAAGGACCGCGCCCGGCACTGATCCCCGGCGTCCCGCCGGACTTCCCTACCGGCGGGGCGCCCCACCACCTGACCGAGGAGACCACCGTGACCACCTGCATGAGCTGCCGAGGCACCTTCGACCCCGGCGAGAGTTCGTCTCAGGACCCGGAACAGTTCTGCAGCTCGGACTGCGAGAGCTGGTACTGGGGCGATCGACAGCCCGCCTGAGCCCCGCCCTGAGCGCCCCGTCACCCGAACAGGGAGGCGGGGCGTTCGCCATTCCGCCCGCCGCCGCGACACGCGCCCCCGACCTCGCTACGGTTTCCCATGCCGCCCCGCGCCCCTCACGACACGGGGCGGCCCACATGGGACAACCGGAAGGGTACCGATGGCAACCACACTCCCGCCTGATATGCCCAAGGTCATCGCAGTCGGCGGCCTCAAAGGCGGCATCGGCAAATCGACGCTCGCCATGTTCATCGCCTTCGTCTACGCCGTCATCTACGGCAAACGCGTCCTCTTCGTCGACGCCGACCCCGCCAGCCAGACCGGCTGGGACTGGTGGAAACTCGCCCGCGCCGCCGGCCGAGCCCTCCCCATCGACATCGAGACCTGGCCCCACGCCCAAGTCGGCGACATGGTCGTCGACCGCACCCCCGGCAAATACGACGTCGTCGTCGTCGACTGCGGCGGAGACTCCGACGCGATCCTCGCCTCCGCCGTCGAGATCTGCTCGTACGCCCTCATCGCCACCACCCCCTCCAAGCCGGACGTGCGCCGTGTCGCCCCCACCTTCAAATCCGCTGTCGACGCCGCACAGCGCGCCGGCCGAGAAGACGAGATCGACGCCGCGATCGTCTTCACGAAGGTCGACAACCGTCGCGACGCCTACAACACCCGCATCCGCGCGCAGACCGAGGAGCACCTGCCGGTGATGGCCGCGCAGGTCTCCAACCGGCCCGCGGTGTACGCCGATGCGTTCGGTCTCGGCGCTCCGCCGGCCGCCGACCTCGAAGAGGTCCACGCCATCGTCAAGGAGATGGAGGCGGCCTGATGCCGAAGATCGGTGACACCGTCCGCCGCACGAAGAACAAGGACGACGGGTTCAGTGTCTTCGACGACACGACTCCCCCGCGCTCCGAAGCCGCCGACCCGCCGGGTCCGGTACCCGCGGCGACGTTCCAGCCGCCCGTGCCCGACAGCATCCTCGAGCCGACCGCCGTCCTCGAAGCGCTCCCCGACCCCGACGAGCCCGCCAGCGACTCCCCGACCCTCGACGAGCGGGAACGCCGCGAGTTCGCCCGCTGCGAGGCGGCGATCCGGAACCTGAACGTCGCGTTCTGGCAGGCCGGCCGCGCCCTCGAAGCGATCTTCCGGCGCCGGTACTACCGGGAGACACACCCCACGTTCGTCGCCTACCTCGAGATCTGGGGGATGGGGAAGTCGCAGGCGTACCGGCTCATGGAGTCCTGGCGGCTGGCCGAGCAGGTGTCCCTAATTGGGGACACGAACCTCGGTCAGGTGCAGGAGCTCGTGCCGCTCGCGAAACGCCACGGTCTCGACGCGGCCGTCGCCGTGTACCGCACGGTCGCTGAGACGCCCGGGGTGAAGGTCACCGCGAAGAAGCTCGCCGGGGCCGTCGCTGTCCTTCCCGAGGACCGGTGGGATGAGGGCGAGGCGGTGCAGCGGATCCGCGCGTTCCTCGCCGGGGAGCTTGAGCCCGCCGCGGTGCCGGAACCGGACCCGGAGGAGCGGGTGCAGCGGGTCCGGGCGCGGCTGCGGAAGCTCGTCGACCCGAACCTCGTGCGCGCGGCCGGGCCCGCCGCGGTGAAGGAGGTCATCGACGAGCTCCGGCGCCTGGCCGAGCAGCTCGAAGCAGGGGAGTAGCCCGGACGACAGAAAGCCCCCGCCGTGTCCCGGCGGGGGCTTCGTTGTTCCGAGCGCGGGAGGCCTACCCGTGCACACCACAGATCTGCGCGGGCGTCCGGTCGAGGTACCGGGCCCACCGCTCATCGTTGTCCGCGTCGCCCGTGGTGTTCTCGCACCGGTCGCACACGTACCCGCGGACCTGTTCGGCCTCGTCGAGGTCCGCGACGAGATCCGACCACGTCTCCGTCGACGAGGGGCGGCCGCACAGCGCGCACCGGCCGGCCTGCCAGATCCACACCAGATGCTCGGCGACCATGCCGGGGTCGGGGAGGAGGCCGGAGGCGTTGCGGCCGATGAGGTCCGCGCGGGCAGCCTGGCGGGTCTCGTCGGTGGGGGCGGGCCAGGTCCAGCACGCCGGGGTGAGGTCGGTGGCGGTGTCGGGCATCGGTTCTCCTCTGGTCATCCTGCGATCGTGTCCATCAGCGCGGGCACCCACGTGCCGTGCGTCACCCACACCACCACGCCGATCCCGGCATACAGGCCCGGGACGACCACCCAGCGTTCCACGCCCTTGCCGGTGTCGACGGATGCCCACCGGTAGCGGCGCGGGTTCGGCCACCACCAGTTCACGCCCGACTCCGTTGCCGCGTCCCCGAGGAGATGCGCGAGATACCCGACCGTGACGGCGACCGGCACGACCCACAGGTCGATACCGGAGTGCGTGACCCGCCAGCACACGAAGAACAGCCCGGCGGCGTGGACGAGCCCGGCTACGTTGCGGTAGTCGAGGCGGCCGTTCGGGCGGTTCGGTGGGCGGCGCCACAGCGCGCGGACACCGAGGCCGGCGCACAGCCACATTGTGACGGTCACCGCGATGATGCTGAACGACGTGGCGACCGCGAGCAGCGTGGCGATGGTGAGGCCGAGGAGTGAGTGGGTGGCGTGCCGGTGCCCGCCGGAAATGCGGCAGACGAGGTGCGCCGCGGTCTGGGAGATGGGCCCGAACGCGCGGGCGGGTGTGGCTTGGGGGTGGTCGAGGTCGGGCAGTAACCCGGCGCCAGCGGCGACGATCGTGCCGATCGCGGCGGGGAGCGGGCCGAGGTGGTGGATGTAGTGGGAGAGCGGGAAGCTCACGGCGAGGAACACCCCGGCGCTCGACAGACTGTGGGTAGATCCCATCATCAGGCGGTCTCCTTGTCGTCGGCAGGGGCGTACTTGTCGGCGTACCGGGCGACTCCGGCGGCGATGGTCGCGCCGAGCTCGTAGGCGGGGGAGCGGTCGAGGTTCCCCGCCGCCCGGTCGTACCGGCGGGTGGTGCGCGGGTCGGCGTGGCCGAGGAAGTCCTGCACGATGTGCAGCGGCGTGTTCTTGCTGAGCAGGTACGTGGCCACCGAGTGGCGGATCGAGTGCGGCGACAGCTTGTCGGCGTGCTTGACCCCGGCGGCTTTGGCGACGCGGCGGATGAGGCGGAACACGTACGGCTGGTCGATCGGTCGGCCCGTGCGGGTCGCGAACAGCGGGGCATCAGGGGCCACCTCGCCGCGCTCGGCCAGATAGGCGTCGATCGCTTCGACGGCCACCGGCGGCAGTACGAACCGCTTCGTTCCGCCACCCTTCACCGGTAGGTCGATCGTGGCGTGGCCGCTGTCACGACCGATGCTGCCGACCGCGGTTCCCGTCACCCCGCCCACTCGAGCAGCGGTGTTGACCATCAAGACCAGCAGCGCGTAGGTCCGTGCGGTCTCGTTCTCCT
This sequence comes from uncultured Gemmatimonadota bacterium, assembly GCA_946479825.1. The sequence continues at coordinate 3,115 of CAMLHU010000060.1, read as the reverse complement.
TGGCGTAGGCGAGCGTCTCCTCTATCTCCTCCACCGACATGCCGCGCGTGGTGGAGTCCTTCGGAGCCTTCGGCCGGTCCATGCCCTTGCCGAATGGGTCGCGGGTCGCGATCCCAGCGCGGACGAGGTAGGCGTACCAGGAGCTCGCGGCGGACAGGCGGCGGGCGCGGGTGGCGTCGGCGAGGCCGGCGTCCCGGAGCGCTGCGGCGTAGAGGTCGGCTTCGGCCGGGTCGGGGTCGGTGACGTCGATGCCGCGCGCGGCGGCGTAGGTGAGCCACCACGACAGGTCGCGGATGTATCCGGCTTGGGTGCGGGGGGATTGGCGGCGTTCGCCGGAGAGCCAGGCGGCGGTTTTGGCGAGCGCGGGTTCGGGGAGTCCGTGGGCGCGCATGAGTGTGGCGAGGGCATGGGCGTCGCGCGCGGGCGCCGGGCCGGTGAGCGTGCGCGCCGTGGCGGGGAGCGCGGGAAGGTTCTCGGTCACTTGCCTGTGCTCTCGATAGGCATGGCGCGGCAGCGCTCGGCGTGCTGCTGTGCCCACGGCCGCGCCATCTGCAGGGCCGCGTTCCTCTCCTCGTCCTGGGTCATGCCGATGCCGACGCCGTAGATGAAGCGGTCGCCATCTCCGCACCCCATGCACTCTGCGTGGACGGCGATGCTTCCTGACGGCGTGAGGTCGACGGTGGCCCCGCCAACGGTGAGGTAGCGGGCGAGGACGGTGGTGGTCATTATCGCCTCCTAGGCGGTAGCTACCACTACATCATAACGGACATTGTCATGTAGTCATAGGTGCCGAGCGGACCCTCTTGAGCCGAACCGGGTTCTGACCTGGAATGTAACAATCTGTATTCCTGGTTACCTTCCGTCACGCTCGTCCGGGAATGGCCACACCCATCACCCACGGCAACCGCCCGCCGCCTTCACGCGTCCAACGGCCATGCGCCGAACCCTCACCGCCGCCGTCCTCCTCGCCGCCGCGACCGCGTGCACCCCAACCGACGAGCCCGGCGGCACCGCCACCCCACCACCGCCCGCCGGCGGCCCGGCCGCGACCACCCAGCCGCCGACCACCGCGCCCGCCGCGCCGACCACGCCGGCCACCACCGCGCCGGGCCTGCCGAACGGCGAGCACACGGTCGTGTACCGGGTCGGCGGGACCGCCACGTCGGCGACGTCGATCTCCTACATCACCGGCGACGGGCAGGAGCAGCAGACGAACGTGCGGGTGCCGTGGAAACGGTCGCTGCGGGTGAAGGCGTTCGCGACCGCGTCGCTCAGCGCGCAGAACGCGGGCGGCGGGTCGATCACCTGTGAGATCGACGTGGACGGGAAGACGGTGAAGCGGTCGACGTCGTCCGGGCAGTATGCGGTGGTGTCGTGCGCCGCGACAATCGGGTTCTGAGCCCGGACATGCGGAAAGCCCCCGGCCCCTCCGAAGAGGAACCAGGGGCTTCGTGTTGGCCCGCCAGCGATGCCGGCCGGGGGCACCCGCAGCACGGGCGGCCGTCCCCCTGGCGTTCGAACGATGCTTCGAGGCTACACGCGAGGAGGCGGTCCCTGCCGGACGAGCGCCGGGGCCGGGGAGACGTTCTGCCGCAGCAGCAGCGCCAGGCCGATGGACAGGACCGTGACCATGTAGCCGATCTGGTCGCCGGTCAGGTGCAGCCCGAACGCAGCGAACGCTGTGAGCGCGGATGCCGCCGCGGCGGTGATGGTCGACACCACGATGGGCCGGGTCATGACGGCCACCGCGATGGACAGCACTGCGGTGGCGATCGTGGAGACGGCCGCGACCATGTCATGGGACAGGGGCAGCCCGAAGGATACGAGCAGCGCCACCACGCTGTTCAGCGCGTAGAGGATGACGGCCGGTTCGTAGCCGAAGATCTTCATCACTTGCCCTTCAGGATCTGCTGGCCGCGTCGGGCGGCCTTGATGATGGCGGACAGGCACCCGGCGAGCTCACCGCTCGGGTCTGGGTCGGGAGTCGGCGGCGGCTGCGTCGCCGGGACGAACACGGTGACGTCGCCGTCCTCCGACAGGAGTCGGCCGAAGTCGTCCCAGCGGAGGTAACCGCGGCCGCCATCGCCCCACCCGGTGCCCCAGGAGTTCGTGAAACCGATCTGCTTGCGCTCGACGTCCAGCTCGTCCAAGCAGATCTCATGACCGCCTCGCACGACGGCGTCGTCCTCGATGGAGATCAGACCGTTGATCCCGGCCTGGTCGAATGAGGAGTACCAGTTGATCCCGGCGATTACCGGCTGGTCGGCGAGCGCCGCCAGGGCGGCCTCCAGCGACGTGGCGTGCCGGTACCCACTGATGAGGCCGAGGGTCTTCGCGGCCTTCGCGACGGCCAGGCCCGAGCTGCCGGTGTCGTCCGGCGGCCACTCGCCGTCGAACTCATCGACCTTCGTGGCCGCGGAGTAGAGGCCGTACGCGCGCTGCGCATCCTCCGCGGCGTCCGTCGCGGACGGCTGCAGGGTGTTCTTCGCCAGGGCCTCGAACAGCTGGGCGGTGCCGACCGCGCCGAGGGCGGCGAATCCCGTGCATGCCCAGATGTCGCCCTGGTCCAGGACGGGCACGTACCGGTGGTGCCGGACGGACTTCAGCGTGCCGAGCGATCGGGCCGGGTAGCGGTAGGCGAGCGAGCGGGGGTCGTGCCGGACGTGCCGGCCGAGCCGTCCGGCGGACGGGTGCGTGGGCGGGTACTCGGTGATGCGGCGGGCGTACGTCATGCGGCCAGGGCCTTCCAGGTCTTGGGCCCGACCTGCCCGTCGATGGTGAGGTGGGCGTCCTTCTGGAACGCGCGCACCGCATCGCGGGTCTTCGGCCCGTACTGGCCGTCGACCGTGACCTTGTGGCCGTGCTTGCCGAGGCGTTCCTGGATCCACTTCACGTGGGAGCCGGTCATCAGCGCCCGGCCGGCTGCGTACCGATAGACGACGCCGGGGTACTTGTCCGGGTCGGCGGGGGCGAGGCCGGGCTTCACGAAGCCGTACACGTCGCTCCAGTACCTCGTGCGCGTGGCGACGACGTCGATGCCGGTGTTGCCCTCGATCGACTCGAACATGGTGTGTGCGTCGTTGATCCACTTCACTAACATGCCGACGTGCTCGGG
>CAMLHU010000059.1 GCA_946479825.1 uncultured Gemmatimonadota bacterium | reverse complement strand
TCGCAAGGACCCGGGCGAGCCGCTCCGGCTGGTTCACCGCCCAGTCCTTCTGCGGGGCGAGCCGGATCCGCGCGCCGTTGGCGCCGCCCCGCTTGTCCGAGCCGCGGAAGGTCGAGGCCGAGGCCCACGCGGTGGTGACGAGGTCGGACACCGAGAGGCCGGAGGCCAGGATCTTCCGCTTGAGCGTCGCGACGTCGCGCGGCGTCACCAGCGGGTGGTTCACCTTCGGGATCGGGTCCTGCCAGATCAGCTCTTCCTTCGGCACCTCGGGGCCCAGGTAGCGGGCGCGGGGCCCCATGTCGCGGTGGGTGAGCTTGAACCAGGCGCGCGCGAACGCGTCGGCGAACTCCTCCGGGTGCGCCAGGAACCGCCGCGAGATCTTCTCGTACGCCGGGTCGAACCGGAGCGAGAGGTCGGTGGTGAGCATCGTCGGGCGGCGCTTCTTCGACGGGTCGAAGGCGTCGGGCACCGTGGCCGGGGCGTCCTTCGCGACCCACTGGTGCGCGCCCGCCGGGCTCTTGGTGAGCTCCCACTCGTACCCGAAGAGCTTCCGGAAGAAGTCGTTGCTCCACCGGGTCGGCGTGTCGGTCCAGGTCACCTCGAGCCCGCTGGTGATGGCGTCGGGGCCGGCGCCGGAGCCGAAGGCGTTCGTCCAGCCGAGCCCCTGCGACTCGAGCGGCGCGGCCTCGGGCTCGGCCCCGACGTTCGAGACCGGCCCGGCGCCGTGGGTCTTGCCGAAGGAGTGGCCGCCGGCGATGAGGGCCACCGTCTCCTCGTCGTTCATCGCCATCCGGGCGAAGGTCTCGCGGATGTCCTTCGCCGCGGCGACCGGGTCGGGGTTCCCGTTCGGGCCCTCGGGGTTCACGTAGATGAGCCCCATCTGCACCGCGGCGAGCGGGTCCTCGAGGTCGCGGTCGCCGGAGTAGCGCTCGTCGCCGAGCCAGCGCTGCTCGCGACCCCAGTACACGTCCTGGTCGGGTTCCCAGACGTCCTCGCGGCCGCCCGCGAAGCCGAAGGTCGTGAAGCCCATCGTCTCGAGGGCCACGTTGCCGGCCAGGATCATCAGGTCGGCCCACGAGATCCGGCGGCCGTACTTCTGCTTGATCGGCCAGAGGAGCCGCCGCGCCTTGTCGAGGCTCACGTTATCCGGCCAGCTGTTGACGGGGGCGAAACGCTGCTGGCCGCGCCCGGCGCCGCCGCGGCCGTCGCCGATGCGGTAGGTGCCGGCGCTGTGCCACGCCATCCGGACGAAGAGCCCGCCGTAGTGGCCGAAGTCGGCCGGCCACCAGGGCTGCGAGTCGGTCATCAGTTTCGCGAGGTCGCGCTTGACCGCCTTGAGGTCGAGCCGCTTGAACTCCTTGCGATAGTCGAAGTCGCGGCCCATCGGGTCGGACTTCTCGGAGTGCTGGCGGAGCAGGTCGAGCCGGAGCCGCTCAGGCCACCAGTCGCGGACGGTCGGACCGGCGCCGGCGTGGGGGAAGGGGCACTTCGCTGCGTTGCTCATGACACGAACGCCTCAGCAGGGGGAAAGAAGGTCAGCGCGCGCCGCGCCGCGGCCGCACCTGGCGCTCCCGGACCAGTCGATCCGCCAGGAACACCTTCATCAACGACTGATACGGGACATCGCGGGCGTTGGCGAGCGCCTTGAGTTCATCCAGCATCCCGACCGGCAACCGGATGGAGATGCTGGCGGTCGACGGCTTGAGCTCGGGAAACCGCGGCTGGACCGCACGGGTCCAGTCGAAATACCCGGTGACGTCGTGCGATTCCCAGAAGCGGCGCTCCTCGGCTTCGCTGGCGAACTTCGGCACCGCGGGCCGCTTAGTCGGCTTCGGCTTGCTCATAGATCCTCCGTTCGGGCCGGCTCATGTCGCGCGCGGAGATGACCCGGATCCGGACGCCACGCAACGTGAAGATCACCGTCAGCTCGCGGCCGGCCTCGGTCCGGCCCAGCGCCACGCACCGCCGCTCCCGGGCCGAATGCCCGAGGTCGGGCGCCACGAGGATGGGCCGGTGAAAGAACACCTCTTCCGCCTCGGCCTGGCTGACGCGGTGGCCGTCCCAGTTCTTCGTCGCATTCCCGGCGTCCCACTCGAAACCCTCGCAGCCGGCAAGATCCTCGGGAAAGTCGGCCATCTAGGAGTATATTATCGTCATATACATATGGCAAGCGACCGGGTCGGGCGCACGGCGGCTCCCGGGATCACTGCCCCGCCGGCGGTTGCCAGAGCTCGACCTTGTTCCCCTCCGGGTCGATCACCCACCCGAACTTGCCGAACTCCGACGCGTCGGTCTGCTCGAGCACCGCACACCCCTCCGCCCGCAACGCCGCCAGCAGCGCGGCGAGGTCGTCCACCCGGTAATTGATCATGAACGGCGCCCCGCTCGGCGCGAAGTCCTTCCCGCCCGCGGCGCTGACGGACCAGACGGTCATCCCGTCGGGCGCGGTCCACGGGAACGCGGCGCCGCCCCAGTCCTGGACGTCGATGCCGAGGTGGGCCCGGTACCAGGCGCGCAGGGCGACGGGATCCTTCGCGTGGAAGAAGATGCCGCCGATGCCGGTGACGCGCTTCATCGCTGACCTCCCTGATCGTTGCGGGTGACGCCCGGTCATTCGCCCATCGCGAGCACTTCGGCGGCCGACCGGTCGAGCAGCGCCTTGAGCAGCGGGTGCTGGTACTGGCGCCGCACGCCGATCGCCCAGAACTCCTCGTGGAGGTTCGGGACGGCGTAGTACTCCTCGAGCTGGTGGTCGTGCAGCTCGTCGCGGACCACCACCGCCGGGACCAGCGCCACCGCCTGGCCGTCGCGGGCCAGGAGCCGGAGCATCGCCATGTCGTCCACCTCGGCCACGATCGTGAGGCGAAGCCCGGCCCGCTCGCAGATGTGCTCGAACGCGGTCCGGAACCCGTGGTCCCGGCTCGGCAGGATGAGCGGCCGGTCGGCGAGGTCCTCGGGGAACCGGAACGGCCGGCCCGGGCCCCGCGGCGGCCCCACCAGGCTCACCTGCTGCCGCGCGATCCGCACCGAGCGCCAGTTGTTCTCGACGTCCTCCGGCACCCGCCGGTTGGAGAGCACCAGGTCCACCGAATGCGCCGCCAGCCGCGGCAGCAGCTCGCCGAGCGAACCCGACTGCAGCACCACTTCCACGTCGGCCATCCCGAGGAGCGGGGCCACGAAGGTCCGCTGGAAGTTGCGTGAGAGCGTCGCGACGGCGCCGATCCGGAGCACCTGGCGCTCGTGCCGCCGCCCCTCCCGCACCGTGGCCACCAGTTCCTGCCCCGCGGTCACGATGGTGTCGGCGTATTCGAGGGCGATCCGCCCCGCCTCGGTGAGCACCAGCGTGCGCCCCTGGCGGTGGAACAGCGGCTGGCCAAGCTGGTGCTCCAGCTGGCGGATCTGGGTGGAAAGGGCCGACGGGGCGACCCGGAGCCGCGCCGCCGCCCGGCTCAGGTGCCCCTCCTTGGCCACGGCCCAGAAGTACTGGAGGTGATGGTAGTTGAGCCGTGCGAGCGGGGAGTCGGTCATATTCTCTATAATCGAATGATTGATTTCAATATATGTATTGGACAGAATAATAGCAGGGGCCTACGTTGGGGCGACCTCCAAGGAGCCCCGCGTGGCGCTGTCGTTCCGGTTCGACCCCCTGACGCTGGTGATGCTGGGCCTCGTGCTCGTCATCGCGGCGGTCATCCTCGCCTATTCCCGGCGCTACCTCGATGGCGATCCCCGCCGGCCGGCCTACCTCGGCTGGTTCGGGGCCACGGTGGCGGCCGTGGTGGTGCTGGTCACCACCAACGACCTGCTGGTGCTCGCCCTGGCCTGGATCGCGGCCAGCGTCTTCCTCCACCAGCTGCTCACCTTCTTCCGCGAACGGCCCGCCGCCATCATCGCGGCGCACAAGAAGTTCCTGCTGAGCCGGGTCGCCGACGTCGCGATCCTGGCGGCGGTGGTCCTCATCGGCTCCTCGCTCGGCACCTTCGCCATCGACCGGCTGGTCGCCCGCGCGGCGGCGCTCCCCGCGATCCCCGCCCCCCTGGCCCTGGGCGGTCTCCTCCTCGCGGTCGGGGTCCTCCTCCGCTCGGCGCAGCTCCCCTTCCACGGCTGGCTCATCCAGGTGATGGAAGCGCCGACCCCGGTCTCGGCGCTGCTCCACGCCGGCATCGTCAACATCGGCGGCTTCGTGATGATCCGCCTCGGCCCGCTGATGCTGCGGCTCGAGGCGGCGCAGACCCTGCTCGTCGTGGTCGGCCTCGTGACCGCGGTCCTCGCGAGCCTGGTGATGCTCACGCGGGTGAGCGTCAAGGTGTCGCTGGCCTGGTCCACCGCGGCCCAGATGGGCTTCATGCTGGTCGAGTGCGGGCTCGGCGCCTACGGGCTCGCCCTCCTGCACCTCGTGGCGCACTCGCTCTACAAGGCCCACGCCTTCCTGAGCTCCGGCCAGGCGGTGGAGCAGCAGGTGGTCCGACGGATGACGCCGGCGCTTCCGCGCGCATCGCTTGCGCGCTGGCTCGCGGGCGGGGTGGGGGGGCTCGCCACCGCGGCGGCCGCGGGCGCGCTCGCGAGCATCTCCCCCACGCGCGAGCCCGGTCTTGTTGCGCTCGGCGTGGTGTTCGGGCTCGCCCTCGCGCCGCTCTACGTCCGCGCCTCGCAGGCTCGCCAGTGGCGCCCCGCCGCCGCGGCCGTCGGGCTCGCGCTCGGCCTCACCGCGGTCTACGCCGGGTGGCATCTCCTCTTCGGCGCCCTGGTGCCGACGGTGGCGGGGGCCACCGCGGGCGGCCTGTTCCGCGCCGGGCTCGTGGCCCTCGGGTTCGGCGGGCTCTTCGTGGTGCAGGCGGCGATCAGCGCGGCGCCGGAGGGCCGGCTCGCGCGGGCGCTCTATCCGGCCTGCTTCGCCGGGTTCTATCTGGACGAGATCTTCACCCGGTACACCTTCAAGCTCTGGCCGCCCCGCCCGGCGCCGGCGCCGGCCGCGCTCGCCCGTCAGCGCGCGACGCTCTCGCTGGAGCGCGCGGCGTGACGGCGACGCTCGACCCGCTCGCGGTCTCCGTCACCTCCGCCGAGCTCGAACCCGCGCTGGAGGCGGCGTGCGCGCGGATCGCGCCGGCCTGGCCGCTCGACCGGATGATCGCGGTGAACCCCTGGTGGGGGTTCGTCGGCCAGCCGATCGAGGCCGCGGCGTCGGAGCTCGCCACCCTGGCGGGCGCGCGACTGCTGATGCCCCGGAACTGGTACCTGGCGCAGTGGCGGGCCGGACGGTTCGGCGAGCGGCACCTGGCGCAGGCGGTCGCCGAGTCGGGTGCGCATCGGCCGGTGCGCGAGCTCGTCGCGGCGCTTGAGGAGAACGCGCCGTCGCCGGCCATCCGGCCGCTCGTCACCGACCTGGTGGACCGCGACCGCGACCTGGCGCACCAGATGGCCTGGGGCGAGTACGTCACCCGGCACATCAGCCAGGCGGCGGCCGCCTGCTTCGACGAGGGCCAGGGACCGTGGGGCCCCGACCGGAGCGCCGGGCTCTACCCGCTCTGGCGGTCGCTGTCGGAGGTGGACGGCGGGCCGCGGCTCCTGATGGGCCTGCGCGGCTTCGGCGCCGCAGTGGCCGAACTGCCGGCCGATCCCCGGACACTCATCGCACAGGCCGTGGACACCTTCCGGGTGCCCGCCTCCGCCCGGGCCGCCTGGTTCACCGCACTGCTGATGACCGTGAACGGCTGGGCCTCGCACTGCGCGTACCGCCGGTGGGAAGCCCGGCTCCGCGGCGGCGACGACGACCAGCTCGTGCACCTCCTGGCGGTCCGGCTGGCGTGGGAGCTGGTGCTCTACCGCGCGGGCGACCCGGCCGACATCGCGGCGCGCTGGGCCGCCGCCCGAAGCGAGTGGTCGGAACCGCTCCCGGCGCCGCGCCCCGCCGATCGCGACGACTGGATCGTGCAGCGCGCCCTGGAGCTGGCCTACCAGGAGCGACTGCAACGCTCGCTGGAACGGCAGACCGCCGTGCCGGTCGCCACGCCGTGGGCGCAGGCGGCGTTCTGCATCGACGTCCGCTCGGAGGTGTTCCGCCGCGCGCTCGAGGCCGCCGAGCCGGCGATCGCCACCCTGGGATTCGCCGGGTTCTTCGGCGTGCCGATCGCCTACGCGGCGCCGACCGGCCCCGCTCGGCCGCAGCTTCCCGGGCTCCTCGCCCCGGGGCTCGTGGCCCGGGACGTCGGGCCGGGCGCGGCGAACGCCGCTCGGCAACTCGAGAACGCGCTCGATCGCGGTGCCACCCGGGAGCAGCTGAGCCGGGGGCCGAGCTCGGTGTTCTCGTACGTCGAGGTGGCGGGGGTGTCGTACGGGATGGCGATGCTGCGGGCGGCGATCGGGGCGGGGGAGCGCGGGGGCGACGCGATGCGCGGCGGCGTCGGCGGGCCGGCGGGCACGCGACCGGAACTGGCGAGCACCGTCGGCGGCGAGCCGGTGGCGCTCGAGACCCGCGTGGCGCTCGCGGCCGGCGTGCTCCGGGCGATGAGCCTGACCCACGGCTTCGCCCGGCTGCTGGTCTTCGTCGGTCACGGCGCTGGGGTGACCAACAACCCGCAGGCCGCGGCGCTCCACTGCGGCGCCTGCGGCGGACAGGCCGGCGAGGTCAACGCCCGCGTCCTGGCGGGGGTGCTCAACGACCCGGCGGTGCGCGCGGGGCTCGCGGAGCGGGGCATCGCCCTCCCCGAGACGACGCACGCGGTGGCCGGGTTGCACAACACGACCACCGACGACGTGACGCTCTACGACCTCGACCAGGTGCCGGCGACGCATCGTGACGACGTGGCGCGCCTGGCCCGGGCGCTGGACGCCGCAGGGCGCCGGGCGCGGGCGGAGCGGGCCGGCGCGCTCGGGCTGGGTGGACTATCGGGCGACGCGCTCGACGCGGCGATCCGCCGCCGCGCCGCCGATTGGTCGGAGGTGCGGCCCGAGTGGGGGCTCGCGCGCAACGCCGCCTTCGTGGTGGCGCCGCGGGAGCGCACCCGGGGAGTGGACCTCGAGGGCCGCGCCTTCCTGCACGAGTACCGCTGGGAGGAGGATGCCGGCTTCGGCGTGCTGGAGCAGGTGATGACCGCGCCGATGGTGGTGACCAACTGGATCAACCTGCAGTACTACGCCTCGACCGTGGACCACCGGCACTACGGCAGCGGCAACAAGGTCCTGCACAACGTGGTGGGCGGCAACCTCGGCGTGTTCGAAGGGGCCGGGGGCGACCTCCGCATCGGGCTCGCGTTGCAGTCGGTGCACGACGGCGGCGACTGGGTCCACGAGCCGCTGCGGCTCCACGTGGTCATCGAGGCGCCCGCCGAGGCGATCGACGGCGTGCTCGCGAAGCACGCGCTGGTGCGCGACCTCGTGCTCAACGGCTGGCTCTTCCTCTTCCGGCTCGACGCCGCCGGCCGGATGCACCAGCGGCGCGCCGACGGCTGGCACGCCGTGCCGCGGGCGGCGTCCGGGTCGGGGCGCGGCGTGGCGCGGTGACGCACGCCGGTCACTTTGCCGGGACCGGTACCGGGGCGGGGGCGTCGCTGGTGAAGCTCAGGGCCTCGGCATACCACTGACCATCGATCTTCTTCCAGACCAGCAGGTACTTGCCGACGTCCAGCAGGTCGCCCTTGGGGCCGGCAAAGACCATCCGGTTGACGCCGGTCTCGTACGCCAGATCGCCCCCCTGCGACATCTCGAGTTGCGACGACGTCCCCTCGAAGCGCTTGAGTTGTCCCCCGCTTAGGAAGCCATTGTAGAGCGCCCGAATGGCCTCGCGCCCCTGGATCTGCGGGGAGCCCGCCGGCTGCACAACGGCGTCGGGGGCCCAGAACGCGAGCGCACCTTCGACATTCAGCGCCCCTTCCGCGGCCTGGAGCCCCTGGCTCCGTGCCTTGAGCGCGGCGGTCTCCGCCGCGACGTCGGCCCGCGGGGCCGAGCAGCTGCAGAGCGCAGCGAGCGCGAGAGTGTAGAAGGCGATCGGTCGCATTACATCCTCCGTGGGGGGTAGGGTAGCCTCGGTGAGCACATCGGACCCGGCAGGCCGGCCAGACATTCCACCATCCCCGGGCCGGTGATCTGCACGATTGCGGTGGCGAACCCGTTCAATCCACGATGAACAGGGTCGCGCCGGTCGCCGAGCGGGAACGGTGGGGCTCGGCGTGATCGGCCACCTGATAACTCATTCCGGGGCGGAGCTCGAAGCACCGGCCGTCGCGGAGCTCGGTCTCGAGCGTACCCGCAAGACAAAGGAGGATGTGCCCCTTCTCGCACCAGTGATCGGCGAAGTACCCGGGGGAATACTCGACCATCCGGACCCGGATCGGGCCGAAATGCTGCGTGCGCCAGAGAGCGGTCCCGGTCTCGCCGTGATGCTCGGTCGGGGGGATCGCGGCCCAATTCGTGGTGCCGAAGGGAAGGTCGGTGATCTGCATCGGTGGTGGCTCGACGGTGAAATGCGCCTGGCGGTCGCCGCGCCGGTCGGGGGCACGGCGTTCCCGTAAGCTACCACCTCCGGCGGAACGTATCCTGCGGCGGGACAGGTGACGTGCCGGTGGAGCGCCGTTGAGGCCCGCTTCAACGCCCGCACTGGCCCCGATCAGCCCGGTCGCTGTGGCCGCCGCGCCGCACCTGCCGGCACCGGCCGCCGGCTCCGGGGTACCACTGTGGGTCCGGCGCCCACAACCTCGTCCTGCGGAGCAGACCGTGATCCGGCCAATCATCCTCCAGAGCCTGGTGCTTGGCCTGGCCATCGCCCCCGACGTGGCGGCGCAGGAGGTCGCCCCCCGGTTCACCGTGGAATTGGAGGGGGGCGCCACCTGGCAGAGCTACAATGACGTCCAGATCCCCAACGACGCGCAGGGGACCCGTTTCTCGCTGCGGGACCTGGCCGGTGCGGGGCCGTGGGCGTCGGGGCGGGTCTACCTCACCTGGCAGGCGGGGCCGCGGCACGCCTGGCGGCTGCTCGCGGCGCCGTTCTCGATCACCGAGAACGGCGTGCCGGCGACGCCGATCAGCTTTGCCGGGGCCAACTACGCCGCGGGCCAGCCGACCCGCGCGACCTACACCTTCAATTCCTACCGCCTGACCTATCGCTACACCGCCCACGAGGGGCGACGAACGACCGCGTGGATCGGCTTCACGGCCAAGGTCCGCGACGCGGTGATCGCGCTCCGCCAGGGCGGGATCAGCAGCCGGAAGGATGATCTCGGCTTCGTCCCGCTGCTCCATCTGGCCGGCCGATGGCGGCCGTCGGAGCGCTGGTATCTGAGCGTGGACGCCGACGTGATCGCCGGCGGACCGGGCCGCGCCGAGGACGTCGCCGTCAAGCTGGGGCGGGAGTTGGGCCCGGGGTGGGCCGTGGCGGCGGGCTATCGAATGGTCGAGGGCGGGGCGGATGTCGCGTCGGTCTACACGTTCGCGTGGCTCCACTCCGCCGTCGTCTCGATCCGGCGATCGTGGTGAGCGGCCAGCGCCGTGGGCGGGGATGCCAGCGGCCGGGTCACTTCGTGCGCGTGAGTTCCACCCGGGCGAACGGCTGCCGCACCCCGGCGC
>CAMLHU010000058.1 GCA_946479825.1 uncultured Gemmatimonadota bacterium | reverse complement strand
GGGAAGTTGTAGTGCAGCATGAACGACTTGGTGGTCTCGCCCGCCACGTCGATGCTGTCGATGCGCTGCTCGTCGTCCTGCGTGCCGAGGGTGACGCTCACGAGCGCCTGGGTCTCGCCGCGCTGGAAGATGGCCGAGCCGTGCGTCCGCGGGAGGAAGCCCGGGGTGATCTCGATCGGCCGGATGGTGTCGAGGTCGCGCCCGTCCACCCGCTCGCCCTTGTCGAGCACCTGGGCGCGGAGGGTGCGATACTCGATCTCCTCGAGGAGGTGGCCGATCATCCGGCCGCTCTCGGGGAAGTCGGCGGCCAGCGTGGCCGCGATCTCGGCCTTCACCTTCTTGACCTGGGCGTACCGGGTGGCCTTTTCCTTGCCGTTGATGGCCTGGCCGATGGCCTTCTCGCCGAGGTCGGCGACCCGCTTGGCCAGCGTCGCCTCCGGCTCGTCCTTGACCCACACCAGCTTCTCGACCTTGCCCTTGGTCGCCTTCTCGGTGATCGCGAGCAGGTCCTTGAGGCCCTTCTGCGCCACCTTGAGCGCCTCGAGCATCTCGGCCTCGGACACCTCGAGCGAGCCGCCCTCGACCATCATGATCGAGTCGGCCGAGCCGCTCACGGTGAGGTCGATGGTCGAGAACTCGAGCTGCTGGAAGGTCGGGTTGAGGATCCAGTTGCCCTCGACCTTGCCGACGCGCACCGCGGCGAGCGGCCCGTTCCACGGCACCACCGAGCGGGTGAGCGCGATCGAGGCCGCCGTGACGCCGAGGACGTCGGCGTCGTTCTCCTGGTCGGCCGAGAGCACGGTCACGAAGACCTGCACCTCGTTCTTGAACCCCTCCGGGAAGAGCGGCCGGATGGACCGGTCGATCACCCGCGCGGCCAGGATCTCCTTGTCCGACGGCCGCCCCTCACGCTTGAGGAAGCCGCCCGGGATCTTGCCCGCGGCGTAGGTCTTTTCCCGGTACTCGACGGTGAGCGGGAAGAACGGGAGGGACGACTGGTTGGGGGAGACGGTGACGGCGGCGAGCACGACGGTGTCGCCGAACTGCACCAGCGCGGATCCCGCCGCCTGCTTCGCCAGCCGCCCGGTCTCGATCTTGAGCGGACGCCCGGCGAATTCGGTCTCAATGCGTTGCACGGTCACGACCTTTGCGATACGGAGCACTGCAATGCCAGAGGGGCGCCCCATGTGCTCGGATGGGGCGCCCCTGCCGCGCGACGCGAGTTAGTGGCGGAGACCCAGCTGGTCGACCAGGGCCCGGTAGGCCGTGAGGTCGGTCCGCTGGAGATAGGTGAGCAGTCGCCGGCGCTGCCCGACCAGCTTCAGCAACCCCCGGCGACCGTGATGGTCCTTCCGGTGCTGCTCGAAGTGGCCGCTGAGCGAGTTGATCCGCTCAGTGAGGAGCGCTACCTGCACCGCCGTCGAGCCGGTATCTTTGTCGCTGCGGCGATGCTTGGCGATCACGCCCTGCTTGTCGTACGTCATCCTCTGCCTGTCCTGTGCGCGGTCCTGATGGTCTTTTGGTTCGATCGTAGCATTCAAAACTAACCTGCTCCCAACAGCTTAGGCAACCCCGGTGCCCCCTGCCGACCCCCAATCCCCCAGGACCGCCCTCGGCCCCTACACCCTCGAGACCCGGCTCGGCCAGGGGGGCTTCGCGGCCGTCTGGGCGGCCCGCCGGAACGATGGTAAGTCCTTTGCCATCAAGGTCTTAAAGCCGCGGTACGCGGGGGACGAGAACTTCGAGAAGCGGTTCCGGCAGGAGTCGGAGGTCGCCGCCAGGCTCTCCCACCCCAACGTCATCCACATCGAGGAGGTCGGGCGCGGCGACGGCGCGGTCTACTTCGTGATGGACCTCTACCCCGGCTCCCTGGCCGGCCTGCTCGAGCGCTCGCCGGTGCTCCCCGAGCCCCAGCTCATCGAGATCGCCACCGAAGTGGCCGAGGCGCTCCGGTTCGCCCACGGGGCGGGGATCGTCCACCGCGACATCAAGCCCGACAACATCCTGCTCGCCACCGACGGCCGGGCGGTGGTGTGCGACTTCGGGATCGCCCGCGCGGTGAGCGGCTACGTCTCGGCCACCGGCGTCAACATGACGATCGGCACGCCGCACTACCTGAGCCCCGAACAGGCGCAGGGCCGCCCCCTCGACGGCCGCTCCGACATCTACTCGCTCGGCATCACCCTCTACCGCGCCGCGACCGGCGACCTCCCGTTCAAGTCGCGCGACTGGTACGAGCTCGCCCGGATGCACGTCGAGGTCCCCCCCACCCCGCCCCGCGAGCTCCGCCCCGACCTCTCGCGCCGGCTCGAGCGGATCATCCTCCGCTGCCTCGCCAAGCACCCCGACGACCGCTACCCCTCCGCCGCCGAACTGGTGGACGACCTCACCGCCATCCACTCCAAGACCCGCTCCACCGAGAGCTTTGAGGTCCCCCGCCCCTACCTCGACGCGCTGCGCGGCGGACCGAAGAAGCCGGACGACGAGAAGCCGAAGAAGTGGTGGAAGCCCTGGCAGTGAACGGTGAAGGGTGAAGGGTGAACGGGCGGGGGCAGGATGCAACGCCGATGACGTCGAACGGGTCCGGGTCAGAACATCGACCCGGGCCCGTTCTTGGTCTTCGGGACCTCGTGGCCGTTCAGGTCACCCCGTTCACCCTAGGTCGCTTTCCCGACCCGGGCCCGCTCCGCATCAACCGCACGCTCTCCCCGTTCACGCCACCCCGTTCACCCTTCACCGTTCACCGTTCACCGTTCACCATCCAAAGATCCGCCTCACGTCGTTCCAGTTGGCCACCAGCATCAGCAGCACCACCAGCACCACCCCCACCAGCATCAGCGCCTCGCGCCACCTGAGCGGCATCGGACGGCGGAACGCAGCCTCGTAGACCAGGAAGATCAGCTGCCCGCCGTCGAGCACCGGGATCGGCAGGAGGTTGAGCAGCGCCAGGTTGATCGAGATGAGCCCCAGCACGCCGAGGAAGGCGGAGGGGCCCACCTTGGCGCTCTCGGCCGCGATCTGGCCGATCATGATCGGGCCGCCCAGGGTCTTGGCCGAGATCTTCCGGGTCGCGAGTCCCTGCACCGTCCGCACGATCGTGAGCGCGGCCTGCCCGGTCGCCGAGGTCCCGGCCCGCAGCGCCGCCAGGACGCCGTACCGGGTCGAGACCAGTGCGGTGTACGCGCCGATCCCCACCCGCCCGATCTTCTGGCCGGCGGTGTCGAACGCCTCGGGAGTGACCGACACGGTGGTCCGCCCCCCGGCGCGGCCGAGTTCGAGCTGCAGTGCCTTGCCGGGGCTCGCGCGCAGGATGTCCACCAGGTCGTACCACTCGGTCACCGGGCGACCGTCCACGGCGACCACGGTGTCGCCGGCCTGCAAGCCCCCCTTGGCGGCCGGCGAGAGCGGGAGCACGGTGCCGATCACGGCCGCCTGCCACGGCGCGATGGCCAGCGCCGCCTCGGCCCGGTCGTTGAGCGCGTCGGCAGGGATGCGGAGCGCCACGCTCAGGCTGTCGTTGACGGTGATGGCCACGCTCTTCCCGCCGCCCGAGACGATCGCGGCGGTCACGTCGTCCCACGACGCGACCGGGCGGCCGTTGACCAGCGTGATCCGGTCGCCCGGACGGAGCCGGGCCAGCGCCTCGGCGCCGGTCGGGAGCGCGGACGCCACGCGGCCGATGCGGGTCTCCGGATTGACCTGCCGCCCGTTGGCCATCGCCAGCACCACGAACGCCACCCAGGCGAAGCCGGCGTTCATCGCCACCCCGGCCAGCGTGACGATCACCCGCTTCCAGACCGGCTGGTCCTCGTAGTAGCGCCCCGGCGGCACCGGCGACGTCACCGCGCCACCTTCGAGCGCGCTCGTGGTCGCCTCTTCCTCGCGGCTCGCCATCTTGACGTACCCGCCGAGCGGGAGCCACGAGATGCAGTACTCGGTGCCGCCGCGCGTGACGCTGAGCGCCTTGATCGGCGAGCCCAGCCCGAGCGAGAACCGGTGGACCCAGATGCCGGCCCACTTGGCCGCGACGAAGTGGCCGGCCTCGTGGATGAACACCAGGATGCCGAGGACGACGAGCAGGCCGGCGAGAGTGCTGAGGAAGGTCACGAGAGGATCCCGGTCGCGAAGGCGCGGGCCGCGCGGTCGGCGGCGCGGACCGCGTCGAGGTCGGTGGCGGGTGCGGCGGGGTGGGCCTCGAGGGTGCGCTCGCAGACCTCCGCGATCCGCCCGAACGGGATCCGCCCGTCGAGGAACGCGGCGACCGCCACCTCGTTGGCGGCGTTGAACACCGCCGGCGCCGTGCCCCCGGCGCGGCCCGCGGCCACGCCGGCGGCGAAGGCGCGGAAGACGTCGGCCCGCACCGGCTCGAAGGTGAGCGGACCGGCGCTCACCGGGTCGAAGCGGCGCACGCCGCCGTCGGGGAGCCGGCCCGGATGGGTGAGGGCGTAGAGGATCGGGAGCTCCATCGACGGGAAGCCGAGCTGGGCCAGCACGCTCCCGTCGGTGAACTCGCAGAAGGCGTGCACCACGCTCTGCGGGTGCACCACGACGTCCACCGCGTCGTACGGAAGGCCGAAGAGGAAGTGCGCCTCGATCACCTCGAGCGCCTTGTTGGCGAGCGTGGCGCTGTCCACGGTGATCTTGGCCCCCATCCGCCAGGTCGGGTGGTTGAGCGCGTCGGCCACCGACGCCGCCGCCAGGCGTTCGGCCGGCCATTCGCGGAACGGACCGCCCGACGCGGTCAGGATGAGGCGGGAAAGCGCGGCGTCGCGCCCGCTCACGCACTGCAGCACGGCGCTGTGCTCGGAATCCACCGGGACGAGCTCCCCGCCCCCCTGGCGCGCGGCCTCGAGCACCAGCGGCCCCGCCATCACCAGCGTCTCCTTGTTGGCGAGGGCGACCCGCTTGCCGGCCCGGAGCGCCGCGAGCGTGGCGTCGAGCCCCGCCGCGCCGACGACGGCGTTCACCACGATGTCGGCGTCAGGATGGGTGGCCGCCTCGACCAGGCAGCCGGGACCCGCCGGCAGCCCGTTGGCGGAGGCCGCCGCGGCGAGCCCGGCGAACGCCGGCCGCCACTCGGCCACCTGTTCCTCGAGCAGCGCGCGGTTCTTCCCTCCGGTGAGCGCCACGAGACGGAAATGCTCGCGCTGGCGCCGGAGCACGTTGAGCGTGCTCACGCCGATGGACCCGGTCGAGCCGAGAAGGGCGACGCCCCGCATCAGAGGACGCCGAAGGCGCGGTAGAGGAGGGCGGCGACGGGCAGGACGACGTACAGCGAATCGAACCGGTCGAGGACGCCGCCGTGGCCGGGGATGAGCTGGCTCGAGTCCTTGACCCCCGCCTCGCGCTTGAAGAGCGACTCGGCGAGGTCGCCGGCCTGCCCCGCCACCGCCAGCACGCCGGCAAAGAGGAGGGCGTCGGCGACGGGGAAACCGATCCCCGCGGGCGTAAGCGCGTACGCGGCGTACGCCGGCGCGACGACGAGCGCGCCGGCCACCCCCGCGACGCTCCCCGCCCAGGTCTTTCCCGGGCTGATGACGGGGGCGAGCTTCCGGCCGCCGACGGCCTTGCCGCCGAACATCGCGGCGGTATCGCAGACCCAGGTGACCACCAGCGGGAACATCACCAGCGCGAGCCCCGCGAGCGAGGCGGTGCCGTAGCGTGCGTGCCGGATGACCAGCAGGTAGCTCGGCAGGCCGCCGGCGTAGAGCACGCCGAAGAGGGTCACCGCCACGGCGGCGAGGGGGCGCTCGTCGGGCCGGCGGGCCGCCAGCGCGATGAAGAGCAGGAGCACGAGGCCGACGACGCCCAGGTCGAGGGCGGAGACCGGAAGGCCCTGGCCGGCGGTGAGCGCGAGGTAGGTGAGGGGCGCCACCAGGGCCGCCGCCGTGAGGCCGAGCCCGGCGAGCGGCGCCACGCCCTGGCGGCGGCTCAGGTCGAAGAGCTCGCGGGTGCCGAGCACCGCGGCGGCAGACACCAGCGCGACCAGCGCCCAGCCGCCCCACCAGAGGAGGACGGCCGCGACGGGGATCGCCACGGCGGCAAATGCCACGCGGCGGGTGAGGTTGCTCGCCATCTCAGACCGGGACGCGCCCGAAGCGCCGCTCCCGCCGCTGATAGTCGAGGATGGCCTCGTAGAGGTGCTGACGGGTGAAGTCGGGCCAGAGCACCGGGGTCACGTGGAACTCGGCGTAGGCCAGCTGCCAGAGGAGGAAATTCGAGATCCGCATCTCGCCGGAGGTGCGGATGAGCAGGTCGGGGTCGGGCCACGGCGCGGTGTAGAGCTGCCGGGCCAGCGCGGCCTCGTCGATGTCGGCGGGATCGAGCTCGCCGCGGGCCACCTGCTCGGCCAGCGATCGTGCCGCGCGGGTGATCTCGGCCCGGCTCCCGTACGAGAGGCAGATGTTGAGGGCCAGGTGCCGGCCGCCGGCGGTCTCGGTCTCGATCCGCTCCACGGCCCGGCGGGCCGAGGGGACCAGCCGGTCGCGCTCGCCCAAGAACCGGACCGCGACCCCCTGGGCGCGGAGTTCGGCCGCCTCCTGCGCGATGTACTCCTCGAGGAGCGCCATCAGCGCGTCGATCTCGTCGGCCGGGCGCTGCCAGTTCTCCTGGCTGAACGCGAAGAGGGTGAGGACCTCGACCCCCGCCGCCAGCGCGCCCTCGACCGCCTCGCGGACCGCCTTCATCCCGGCGTGGTGCCCCTGCGGCCGCGGCAACGAGCGGCCGGTGGCCCACCGCCCGTTCCCGTCCATGATGATCGCAACGTGGGCCGGGATCGGGCCGGAGAGCTTGAGGCGGGTAAGGAGGTCGTCGCTCATCGGGTCAGACTTCGAGGAGCTCCTTCTCCTTCGTCGCGACGAGCTGGTCCACCTGGCGCACCGCGTCGTCGGTCAGCTTCTGGACGTCCTTCTCGGCGCGCTTGATGTCGTCCTCGGGGAGCCCGCTCAGCTTCTTGACCTTGTTGATCGCGTCGCCGCGCACCTGGCGGATGGCGACCCGGCCTTCTTCGGCGAGCTTGTGGACCACCCGGACGAGCTCCTTGCGGCGCTCCTCGGTGAGCTGCGGCAGCGGCACCCGGATGAGGGCGCCCTGGGTGGCCGGGTTGAGCCCGAGGTCCGACTCGCGGAGCGCCTTCTCGATGGCCTGGGTCAGCCCCTTGTCGAACGGCTGGACCGTGAGGAGGCGGGGCTCCGGGGCGGCCACCATCGCCACCTGGTTGAGGGGCACCAGGCTGCCGTAGGCCTCCACCCGCACCACGTCGAGGAGGTTCGGGGTCGCCTTGCCGCTCCGGATGCCGGTGAGCTCGCGCTTCACGCTGTCGACGGCCTTGGCCATCGCCTCACGGGCGTGCTTCTGGATCTCGGGAATGGTGCTCATCGGACGAGGGTCCCGAGCCGCTCACCCTGGAGGATCCGGGCGATGGCGCCGGGCTGGTTGATGTTGAAGACGACGATCGGGAGCTGGTTCGCCTTGCACAGCCCGAAGGCGTTGGCGTCCATCACCTCGTAGTTGTTGACGATCGCGTCCTGGTAGGAAAGCTCGGGGATGAACTTCGCGGCCGGGTCCTTCTTCGGGTCGGAGGTGAAGATCCCGTCCACGTTGGTGCCCTTGAGGATCACCTCGGCCTCGACCTCGAGGGCGCGGAGGACCGCCGCCGTGTCGGTGGAGAAGAACGGGTTGCCGGTGCCGCCCGCGAAGAGGACGAGGCGGCCCTTCTCCTGGTGCCGCTGGGCCCGGCGCCGGATGTACGGCTCGGCCAGCGACTCCATCCGGATGGCGGTCATGACCCGGGTGTCCACGCCCTTCTTCTCGAGCACGTCCTGCACCGCGAGGGCGTTGATGACCGTGGCCAGCATCCCCATGTAGTCGGCGGAGACGCGGTCGAGCCCCTCGCGGCTGGCGGTGGTGCCGCGGATGATGTTGCCGCCGCCCACCACCAGCGCGAGCCGCACGCCGAGCGCGTGCACTTCCTTCACGGCGTCGGCCAGGGCGCCGACGACCCGGAAGTCGAGGCCGTGGCCCTTGTCGCCGGCCAGCGCCTCGCCGGAGAGCTTGAGGAGGGCGCTCCGGTACTTGAGCGCCATCAGGCGGCGTCCCCGACCTTGAAGCGGGTGAAGCGGACCACCTTCGCGCCGGGGACGCCCTTGAGCAGGTCGGCCACGGTCTTCGACTCGTCCTTCACGAAGGGCTGGTCCACCAGCGACCGCTCCTGCGCGAACTTCTTGACCTTCCCCTCGACGATCTTGGCCCGGATGTTCTCGGGCTTCCCCTCGGCCGCGACCTGCTCCTCGGCGATGCGCCGCTCGCGGGCGATGAGGTCGGCGGGGATGTCGGCCGAGGTGACGGCGATCGGGTCGGCGGAGGCCACGTGGAGGGCGATGTCGCGCGCGAGGGCGACCGCGTCCGCGCCGGTGGCGCCGTCGAGCTCCACCAGCACGCCGACCTGGCGGTTGTGGTGGAGGTAGGAGCCGACCACGCCGCCCTGCGGGCGGTAGTGGGCCAGCCGCTTGACGCTGATGGCCTCGCCGATGACGCCGGCGACTTCCTTGATCCGCTCGCCCAGGGTCTTGCCCTCGAACGGCGAGCCCAGGAGCGCGCCCTCGGTGCCGACGGCGTGGACGCCCGCGGGGGCGCCGGCCGCGAAGGCCAGCAGCTCGAGCCCGAGCTTCTGGAAGCCCTCGGTGCGGGCCACGAAGTCGGTCTCGCAGTTGAGCTCGACCATCGTGCCGAAGTCGCCGTCGTCGGCGACGTTGAGGAAGACGAGCCCCTGCATGGCGTCGCGCCCGGCCCGCTTCTCGGCCTTGGCGATGCCCTTCTTGCGGAGGTACTCGACCGCCTGGTCCATGTTGCCCCCGGTCTCCTCGAGGGCCTTCTTGCAATCCATCATCCCCGCGCCCGTGCGGGCCCGGAGTTCGCTCACATCCTTGGGAGAGATCGCCTTCGTCGTCATGTCAGATCGTGCTCAAAGGTGGATAGACGAGCCGCCGCTCACGGGCCGGGAGGGACCAGGAGCGGCGGCGTGACCTGCCGGGCGGCCGGGCCGCCCCTTACGCGTCGTCGCCGGCGTCGGCCGCGGGCGCCTCGCCCGCCTCGCCGTCGGTCCCGTCGGTCTTGAGCCGGGCCGCGATGGCCTCGGGCTTCGGCCGCCGCTTGCGCCGCGGACGCCGCCGGCGCCGCTCGCTGTCGGCGTCGCCCTCGCTGCCGCCGTCGGTGCTGTAGGTCTCGGCGTCGCTGTCCTCCACGACCTCGCGGAGCGGCATCTGCGCCCGCGCCTCGCGGATGATGTCGGAGAGCGCGCCGGTGATGAGCGAGACCGCGCGGATGGCGTCGTCGTTGCCCGGGATCGGCACGGTGATGACGTCGGGGTCCGCGTTGGTGTCCACGATGGCCACGACCGGGATGCCGAGCTTGTTGGCCTCGGACACCGCGATCTTCTCCTTCTTGGCGTCCACCACGAAGAGGGCGCCCGGGAGCCGGCCCATGTTCTTGATGCCCTCGAGGTTGCGCGACAGCTTCTGGCGCTCACGCTCGAAGAGCAGCTGTTCCTTCTTGGTGTAGTGCCCGAACTCGCCGTCGGCC
>CAMLHU010000057.1 GCA_946479825.1 uncultured Gemmatimonadota bacterium | reverse complement strand
CCTGCGGGTGGCGGCCCGGCTCCGGGCCGAGCACGCGGTCGGCGCCGATCACCAGGTGGCGTTCCTGCGCGAGGTGGCGCGGGCCCGCAAGTTCGTGGACGATCGCGGGCTGATCACGGCCCCCCGCGGCGACATCCGGGTCCTCGAGACCCCGGAGTTCTTGCGGCCCCTGGTCCCGGTGGCGGCGTACGAAGCGCCGGGGGTGCTCTATCTCACGCCGCTCCCGGCGCCCCGGACCCGCTGGGAGCTCGCCGGCGTGGCGCTGCGCGAGGTCTGTCCGGGGCGCCAGCTCCATCGGGCCCGTGCGGCGGAGCTTCCGTCGGAGGTGCGGCGATTCCTGGCCACGCCGGTCGCGCTCGACGGCTGGGCGGCGTACGCCACGGCGATGATGTACCGGGCTGGGTTCGCGGAGTCGGTCGAGGAGGAGTTCTTCCATCAGGTGGCGCTGCTGCACGCGGCGGCGCTCGCGGTGGTGGACATCGGCCTGCACACCCGCGGCACGGCCCCGGCCGACGCGGTGGAGTACCTGACGGCCCGGGTGCCGGTCGACCGGGCGGAGGCGCTGAGCGACGTGCGCCGCGCCGCGGCCTGGCCCACCTACGCGCTCGCGGCCGCCGTCGGCCGGCGGGAGCTCGAGCAGCTGCACGACGCCTGGCGCGCGCGCGAGGGCGACGACGCCCCGCTCAAGAAGTTCCACGACACCGTGCTCGGCTACGGCGGGCTCCCGGTGTCGCTGGTCCGCTGGGGGATGGACCTGGGGCTCGACGAGTGACCGGTCCGGCCCGGCTCTCGCCCACGGTCCGCGGGCTCGCGCTGGTCTCCCTGTTCAACGATTTCGCGAGCGAGATGGTCTATCCGCTCCTCCCGGCCTTCGTCACCACGGTACTGGGAGGCGGCGCGGTCGCGCTCGGCGCGCTCGACGGCGCGGCCGACTTCACCTCGGCCGTGCTCAAGTGGGTGAGCGGCCGCCTCGCCGACCGCCGCGGCTGGCGGAAGCCGCTGGTGCTGGCCGGCTATGCCACCGCGGTCCTGGTGCGCCCGCTCATCGCCTTCGCCGGGTCGGCAGGGCAGGTGATCGGGTTCCGGGTGGTCGATCGGGTGGGGAAGGGGTTGCGCACGCCGCCGCGCGACGCGCTCATCGCCGAGAGCACGTCCGCCGGGCTCCACGGCCGCGCGTTCGGCTTCCATCGGGGCGCGGACCACCTGGGCGCGGTCCTGGGGTCGGTGGCCGCGTGGTGGTTCCTCTCCCGCGCCGTGGACGTCCGACGGGTCATCGAGTGGAGCGCGTTCCCCGGCATCGTGGTGGTGCTGGTGCTGGCGGTGGTGCTCCGCGAACCGACGCCGGCCCCCGCCGATACGCTCGCTCCCGCGGCACCGGCGCCGGCGCCGGCGGGCCGGGTATTCTGGGGCCCCGTCGGCACGCTGGCGGCCTTCGCCCTCTTTCGCATCCCCGACGCGCTCCTGCTCCTCAGGATGCAGCAGCTCGGCGTCGCCATCCCGCTCATTCCGCTGCTGTGGGCGGGGCTCCACGTGGTGCGGACGGTGGCGTCCTATCCGGGGGGCTGGTTGAACGACCGGCTCGGCGCCGAGCGGAACATCGTCTTCGGGGCGGTGGTGTTCGCGGCGCTGATGTTCGGACTGAGCGTGCAGGACGGGATCGCGCGGTCGGTGGCGTGCTTCCTGGCGCTCGGCATCGCGACCGGGCTCACGGAGCCGGCCGAGCGGGCGCTGGTGGCGCGGCTGTCACCGAAGCGGCTGGGGAAGGGGTTCGGCGGGTATCATGCGCTGACGGGGCTGGCCGTGCTGCCCGCGGCGCTCTTGTTCGGCGTGGCGTACGCACGCTCCGCCGCCGCGGCGCTCGCCATCTCGGGCGCGCTGTCGCTGGCCGCCGCGGCCGCGTGGCCCGTCGTGGCGCGGCGCGCGGTGCGGCCGCGGGCCGCCTAGCGGCAGTCGGGGGTCGGACCCGCCGGAAGCGTCGTGGCGTTGGCGAGCGCAGCGGCCAGGTCGTGGGCCAGTCGTGCGACCCGCGCGACCTTGTCGAAGTCCACCTTGCCCGCCTCGTCCGTGGGCCGGTGATAGTCCGGGTGCGGGCCGCTGCTGAACCACACCGTCGGGATCCCCGCCTGGGCGTATGCGGCGTCGTCGAACCGGCAGGCCGTCGGGTCGCGAGGCGTGTCGTAGCGATCGTCCCAGCGGAATGGCCGGGGCTCCGCGGCGTTGGTCGAATCCACCGCCCCCATCAGCGGCGACGCTCCGCGCGGGGTGCCGGCGCGGAACAGCGAGTCGGGGGCGTTCCGCCCCACCGCGTCGAGGTCGATCGCCGCGGCGATCCGGCCCGTCTGCGCCGGCGGATGCTCCACCAGCCAGCGCGCTCCCAGAAGTCCCGCCTCCTCCGCCGTGTGCCAGACGAACAGCTGCGATCGCCGCCGGGCCGGCCCCTGGGCCGCGGCTTCGGCCGCGAGCAGTACCGCGGCAGATCCCGACGCGTCGTCGTCCGCCCCGTTGCAGACGGAATCGGCGCCGAGCGCGACGCACCGGGCTCCCGGCACCCCGGCGCGACCGAGGTGGTCGTAATGCGCCGTCAGCGCGACCGACTCCTGCCGGAGGGCCGGATCGGCCCCCGGCCGCGCCGCGACGACGTTCCAGGCGTCCACGGGTTCGGTCCGTTCGCGGAGGGAGAGGTCCACGGTGAAGGGACCCGGCGAGCCGGCGGGTCCGGGGGTCAGCGTCCCGAACGCACGGACGAGGCTGTCGTGGTCCATGATGGCCACCACGAACGGTCCGGCGCCGGGGCGCGGCGTCCCCGCCAGGTGCAGGGCGCCCGGGGCCGCTACGATCCGCGACGCCCGGCCGCGGAACCGGACGGGATCGAAGATCGCGATGACGCCGGCGGGCGTGGCGTCGGGCGGGAATGGCTGCAGGAGCAGGCCGTGGTCCCGCGGGACCACGATCAGGACGATCTTGCCGGCCGACGCGGCAAAGGTGGCGCGCGCGCTGTCGGCGTCCTCGAGGTCGCCCCAGACCGTGGCGACGCCGCTCCGTTCGGTCGGCGGGCCCATCAGTGCCGCGAACGAACGACCCCACGCGAAGGTGGTTCGCCTCCCCCCGGCCGTCAGGACGAGGTGGCTCGAGTCCGAGATGGCGGTCCGTTCCAGCGGCACGCGCTGGAGGAAGGTCCCGCTGTCGCCGGCGGGGGTCAGGCCGAACCGGGCCGCCTGGGCGGCGAGGTAGCGGGCGGCCGCGAGGGCGCCCGACGTGCCGGGGAGGCGGCCCTGCAGCGAATCGTCGGCGAGGGCGGCGACGTGGGCCTGGGCCGCGTCGGTGGTGAACGGCGCCTGCGCCGCGACCGGGGCGGCGACGAGCAGCAGCGAAGCGACCATCGGAAGTGCGCGCATGACGTCCCGTGCTGGAGTGGCAAGGGACGGACGAAAGGCCCGAGCCTGCGCCGGGTCAAGGCCCTCGGGTGCCTTGCGCGCCCCCGGGGCGCCCGTAGCTTGAGCCGATGCCTCATCGCCCCCCTCCGCCCGGTGACGCGGGTGGCTGGCAGGCCTCGTCCCGGTCGTCCGGGGCGGCGCTGGCCCAGCCCGAGCCGGACGTCATCACGCCCGGCTTCCGCGGCAAGGTCGCCGTCGTGACCGGCGGCGCCACCGGCCTTGGCCGCGCGATCTGCCACGAGTTCGCCCGGCTCGGCTGCCACGTGGCGTTCTGCTTCGTGGAGCTCCCGGGCCGCGACGTCACGGAGATGGCGCTCCTCACCGAGACGGGGCTCCTGGCGATGGGCGTGCAGGTGTACGCCGCCAGGTGCGACGTGCGCGACCGCTCGGCGGTCGACCGCTTCGTCGCCGAGGCCCGCGAGCGGCTGGGCGGGCTGCATTACCTGGTGAACAACGCCGGCATCGCGAGCGACGGCGCGCTGTGGCGGCTCTCCGACCCGGCGTGGCGCGAGGTCCTCGACACCAACGTCACTGGCGCATTCAACTGCATCCGCGCCGTCGCCCCGCATTTCCGCACCCAGCGCTACGGCAAGATCGTCTCGGTGAGCGCCCACCAGGCCGCCCGCCCGGGGTTCGGCGTCGCCAACTACGCCGCGAGCAAGGCGGCGCTCGAAGGCCTCACCCGCGCCGCCGCCGTGGAACTCGGCCCCGCCAACGTCAACGTGAACGCCGTCGCCCCGGGCTTCATCCGCACCGAACGGATGATGATGCTCCCGCGCGAGGTGATCGAGCGCGCCCGGATGCACGCCGTGCTGGGTCGGGTGGCCGAGCCCGAGGACGTGGCGCACGTCGCGTCGTTCCTCTGCTCCGACGAGGCCCGCCACATCACCGGCCAGACGATCGTGGTGGACGGAGGGCTCTCGCTCGAGTGACCGGCACCTCCAAGCTCCAAGCTCCAAGCTCCAAGCTCTAAGCTCCAAGCTCCAAGCTCTAAGCTCCAAGCCCCATGCCCTACGCCCTAAGCCCTGACCCCCGCCCCCTATTACCTTTCTCCCCGACCACCCCGACCTTCGCCCTTATCCGGCAGGTAGTGATTGCCTAAGTCCTTGTCATTCATCGGCTTGGCAGTACTCCTCTCGGCCTGCGGCGGGCACCGCGGACCCGACACCACCCCCACGCCCGAACAGCTCGTCAATCGTCCCCTTGTGACCACGGCCCTCGCGGGCCAGACGATCACCGTGGTGCCGCTCTCGCTGCTCGCGGTGGACAGCGCGACGGAAGCCGATGCGGCGTTCGCCGACCACGTCCGCGCGGAGCGGTGGGTGGACTCGCTGCTCGGCAAGGCGCTCGACGAGCGGGCGCCCGAGGTCGTGTGGAAGCTGCCGCCCGAGCTGCGGAAGATCGCCCTGCGCGCGCCGGGGATCGCGCCCGATCCCGACCGGATGGGGCAGGGGATGATGCGCGACCCGGGGCTCCAGGTGGTGCCCGATCCGTTCCGCTCGGCGCTCCGGAACCTCACCGCGCTGGCGGGCGGGCGGTACGCGCTGGTGCCGGCGGCCGCGGTGTTCTATCGCGGCGCCGACGGCACCGAGACGGCCGAGCTGATGCTGGTGATGGCCGACTCGCGGGAGGCGACGGTGCTGTGGCGTTCGCGCGCGGTCGGCCAGGGCGCGGGGCCGCGGGCCGCGCTCGAGGCCGCGATCGACCACGTCTTGCCGGTGATGGGGGGAAGATGACGATCGACGTCACGCTGATCCCGGGCGACGGGATCGGCCCGGAGATCACCGCCGAGACGGTGAAGGTGCTGGAGCGCACGGGGCTCCGGTTCCGGTGGGACGAGCAGCTGGCCGGGATGGCCGGGGTGGACGCGACCGGGACGCCGCTCCCCGACGCGACGCTCGAGTCCATCCGGAAGACCACGCTGGCGCTCAAGGGCCCGCTCACGACGCCGGTCGGCACCGGCTACCGGTCGGTGAACGTCGGGCTCCGGAAGGAATTCGAGCTCTTCGCCAACGTGCGGCCGGCGGTGTCGATCGTGCCGGGGCAGCGCTACAGCGGGATCGACATCGTGCTGGTGCGCGAGAACCTCGAGGGCCTCTACGTCGGCGTGGAGCACTTCGTCCGCGTGGGCGACGACCCCAAGGCCGTGGCGCAGTCGGCCGCCATCGTGACGCGGAAGGGGTGCGAGCGGATCGTACGCTACGCCTACGAGTACGCCGTGAAGCACGGGCGGAAGAAGGTCACCGCGGTCCACAAGGCCAACATCCTCAAGATGACGAGCGGGCTCTTCCTCGAGGTGGCCAAGCAGGTGGCGCACGAGTACGCCGGCCGGGTGGAGTCGAACGACCTCATCATCGACAACACCGCGATGCAGCTGGTGCTCCGGCCCGAGCAGTTCGACGTCATCGTGACGACCAACATGTTCGGCGACATCCTGAGCGACGAGATCTCGGGGCTCGTGGGCGGGCTCGGCCTGGCGCCGGGGGCCAACATCGGCACCCGCGCGGCGATCTTCGAGGCGGTGCACGGCAGCGCGCCGGACATCGCCGGCAAGGGGATCGCCAACCCGTCGGCCCAGATGCTGGCGGCCGCGATGCTGCTCGACCACATCGGCGAGACCGACCGCGCCACCCGGCTCCGCACGGCGATCCGTCAGGTCATCGTGGACGACCAGGTGCGCACCCGCGACCTGGGCGGCACGGCGACCACGGCGCAATTCGGCGATGCCGTCGCCCGCCGGGTGGCCTGAGCTTCCCTGCGTCCGCTGCGGCCGGCGGACCGGGGGGATCGACTTCGGCGAGCGGTGTCCGGACTGCACGGCCGAGCTCCGGGCCCGTGCGCGGATCCTCGGCTCGCGATCGGCGGTCGTCGCCACCCTGGCGGTGGCGCTCTGGGCGGCGTTCGGCGTGCCGTCCAACCCCCTCGCCCGGGCCTACGCCTGGATGGCCGTGCTGGCCACGTACCTGATCGTGCGGCGCATCGTGGAGCGCGTCGCGATGGAGGTGCTCAAGTGAAGGCCACATTCCGCGTCCTGGGCGTGATCCTGGCGGCCGTCCCGCTCACCGCGCACGTCTCGCCGCTCGCCGCCCAGACCAGCGCCACCATCTACAACGACGGCCGGGCGCTCATCCGCCGCACCTTCCCGGTGGCGGTGCCCCGCGGCGCCTCCACCCAGGCGCTCGACCTCGGCGTCTTCGATCCGGGCTCGCTCTTCTCTCCCGATTCCGCGATCACGATCACCGGCGTCCAGGCCGACGTCGGCCAGGGCGACGACGCGCTGCTCCGCCGGGCGGTGGGGCGCACGCTGGTCTTCCGGATGGGCGCGGGGCTTCACGACACCGTCTCGGCGACGGTGGTGAGCGTCCTGCCGCCGCGGTTCCGGCTGGCCGACGGCTCCATCGTCACGACGATGCCGGGGACGCCGAGCTATCCGGCGGAGGCCGCGTTCTTGGCGCCGCCGGCGACGGTCTCGCTCAGCGCCACTCAGGCCCGGCGGGCGCTGGGCCTTGCGTGGTTCGCGCCGGGGAGCGGCGGTTGGCAGGCCAGCTACCAGGCGATCTTCGGCGGAGGTCGGGCGCGGGTGTCGGGCGCGGCGGTGCTGGAGCCGGGGCAGCTCTCGCTCGACAGCGCCGAGATCCAGCTGCTCGCGGGGCAGGTGAGCCGCGCCGGGCCGGCCGCGGGCACGGCGTTCAAGGGGATGGGCGCCCCGATGGCGATGCGCACCGCGGACGCGGCCGAGGTGGCGGAGCAGAAGGTGGGCGAGTTCCACCTCTACACCCTGCCCGGGCGGGTCTCGCTGCGGCCGGGGGTCGCGACCACCGTGGCGCTGTTCGATCCGGCCGCGGGGACCTACGAGAAGACGTACGTGGTGGCGGGCGCACTCCCCTGGTGGGGCGGGCTCGGTCAGGACGAGAACGGCGCCGACCTTCCGGTCCGGACCCTCTATGTGGTCCATCGTCCGCGGAAGACCGACCTCGGCGACCGGCCGCTCCCCGCCGGCGTGGTCCGGATGTTCGAGCCCGACAGCGCCGGTCGCCTGCAGCTGATCGGCGAAGCGGCCATTGACCACACCCCTGCGGGCGAGGACCTCCGGCTCGACGCCGGGCAGGCCTTCGACCTCACGGCCAAGCGGGTGCAGACCAGCTGGCAGACCGGTCGTGACACCGCGCAGGGCCACCGCTATCTCCGTACCTGGGCGGTCGCGGCGTACGCCGACACGCTGCGCAACGCCGGCGCGCAGGACGTGACGGTGGACCTGTTCGAGGAACGCGGCGGCGAGTGGAGCGTGCTCGCGAGCTCGGTGCCGGCGGAGCGGATCTCGTCCACCAAGGTCCGGTTCCGGGTCAAGGTCCCCGCCGGCGGCCAGACGGTCCTCACCTACAAGGTCCGGGTGGTCTGGTGAGCGACCTGACGTTCGTCCACCTGGGCGACCTCCACTTCGGGCGCGACGCCGACCTGACGCAGGTCCAGGCGCTCGAGGCGCTGGTCCCCACGATGGGCGCGGACGCCGTCGTCATCTCCGGCGACCTGACGCAGCGGGCCCGGCACGGCGAGTTCCAGCGCGGGCTCGCCTTCGCCCGTCACCTCGGCCGCTCGAGCCCCACGCTCGTCATCCCCGGCAACCACGACGTGCAGTGGTGGCGCGCCATCCTGCCGATCGGCGGCGGCCGGGTCCGCTGGCAGAAGTACCGGCGCTATTTCGGCGACGACGTCGCGCCCACGCTCGAGGTCCCGGGGGCGGTCATCGCCGGCGCGCTCACGAGCTGGGGCCTGGCGTGGGGCTCGCTCACGTGGAACCTTCGGGACCTCACCGTGAAGGGCCACCTCCCGCGGCGCGAGACGAAGCGCCTGGCGCAGGTCTTCGCCGCGACGCCGGAGTCGGCGGTCCGGGTGGCGGTGGTGCATCACAACGTGCTGCGGGGCGACATCTCCCGGCGGATGGGACTCGCGCACTGGCGCTCGGCCCAGCGCCGGCTGGTGGCCACCGGCGCCGACGTGGTCCTCTGCGGCCACGACCATCAGGAGGCCGCCGGGCTCGTCGACGGCGTGCTGCCGGTGAGCACCACCAGCACGCACACCAGCCGGACCCGGGGCCGGCGCCCCTCGGTGTTCAACCTGGTCCACGTGGACCACCAGGCGGTGCATATCCAGCACTGGCGGTGGGACGCCGACCGGGCCGAGTTCGTTCCCTCCCACACCAGCGCCTTCGCGCGGCGGCGACGTGCCCCCGATCCCGTTCCGGTCGGCGCCTGACCCCGCGGCGCCCAGCGTCGCGCTGCCGCCCGCCGAGCTGCTGGCGCGGCGGCTCGAGCTGCTGGGCGTGCTCGACGTGCCGGGGCTCAAGGGGCTCGCGACCCACGCCAACCGGTCGGTGATGCTGAGCTACGGCCGGAACGGGATCCTCCGCATCCACGAGGGGTACGCCCAGGCGCCGGACTACGTGCTCGAGGCGGTGGTGCGGTTCCTCCTGCCCGGCGTCCCCCGGCCGATGCGGCGGATGGCGGAGGTGACGTTCCTGGCGTTCCCGGTGGCGGAGCGCGCGACCGCGCCGAAGCGCCGGCCGGACCGCCCGCAGCCCGGCGACCTGGCCATCCTGCACCGGCTCGGCGAACTGCACGCCCGGCTCAACGCCGAGTATTTTGGGGGCGCGCTCGGGCCCATCGCGTTCCGGCTGAGCGGCCGGATGCGGAGCCGGTTGGGCGAGCTCACGGTGGACCTCAAGACCGGCAGGCCCACCGAGATCGCGATCGGGCGGCGGCACGCGCGCCGCCACGGCTGGGCCGAGGTGGAGCACACGGTGTTGCACGAGATGGTGCACCAGTGGCAGGCGGAGACCGGCCTGCCGGTGGACCACGGCCCGACGTTCCGGCGGAAGGCGCGCGAGGTGGGGATCACGCCGAGCGCGCGCCGGCGGGTGGGCGGGGCGGAGCAGAAGGCGGGATGACAAGTCGGTGAACGGTCAATGGTGAACGGTCAACGGGCGCCGTCGAGCCCCAGCTGTTCACCCTTCACCGTTGACCGTTGACCAACAACGACGGGATACAACGATGGCCAGCACCTACACCGGCGTGGACTTCTACGACTTCGACTCGCTCCTGAGCGAGGAGGAGCGGGCCGTCCGCGACACCGTCCGCGCCTGGGTGGACGAGCACCTGATGCCGATCATCGGGGACTGTTACATCGAAGGGAAGTTCCCGAAGCAGATCATCCCCGGCCTCGCGGAGCTGGGCGTATTCGGCGCCAACCTGCCGGAGGA
>CAMLHU010000056.1 GCA_946479825.1 uncultured Gemmatimonadota bacterium | reverse complement strand
GCTCGAGGATTTCGCCTCCGACGCCGGGACCTTCGACAACCCGGCGGTCGCGCTCGCGGCGGCGCCGGCGGGAGCGGGGACGGCCGAGGACACCGGCCACTGGGAAAAGCGCCTGCGCCGCGCGCTCGGCGACGACTACGAGCTGCTCTCGCTGCTCGGCTCCGGCGGGTTCGGCCGGGTGTACCGGGTACGCGACCTGCATCTGGAGCGCGAGGTGGCGCTCAAGATCCTGCACCCGAACCTCACCGCCGACCCTGCGGTGGTCGAGCGGTTCCGCCGGGAGGCCCAGCTCGCCGCCCGGCTCAACCACCCGAACATCGTGGACATCTACGACATCTCCGGGCGGTCGGGACTGCTCTGGTACACGATGGAGCTGGTCGAGGGCCCCAACGTGGCCCAGAAGGTGGAGCGCGACGGCGCCTTTACCGTGGACGACCTCTTCCGGTTGCTGCGCGAGGCGCTGAGCGCGCTGGCGCACGCCCACCAGCAGGGCCTGGTGCACCGCGACATCAAGCCGGAGAACCTCCTCCTCGAGCACGACGGCCGGCTCCGGATCACCGACTTCGGCCTGGCCCTCGCCCTCCGCGGTCAGGGCAAGTTCGGCGGCGCCACGAGCCAGAGCGGCACCCCCCAGTTCGCAAGCCCCGAGCAGCTCCTGGGCGAGCGGGTGGACCAGCGCACCGACCTCTACAGCCTCGCCGCGGTGGCGTATTTCGCCCTGCTCGGCGAACCGCCGTTCCCGGGGGTCACCCCCGAGCAGGTCCTGGCCGGCCAGACCACCAACCGATTCCCCGAGCTCGTCCGCCGCCGCCCCGACGTCCGGCCCCAGCTGGCGGACGTGCTCGAGCGGGCCCTGCAGTCGGATGTGGAGCTGCGATATCCCTCCGCCGCCGAGTTCCAGCAGGCGCTCAACCGGGTGGTCGGCATCCGGCATCGCAGCGGAGAATGGACCCGCCAGGCGCTCCGGTGGTGGCGGTCCCGCCCCTGACCCCCCTCCCTTGACAGTTCGGGCAGGGGTGGGGAGCTTTCCTGCCCGTTACAGCTGGACCCCCCACGACCAGGATGCTGGCAGGCAGGGTCATACGACCTGGGGCAGGTGTGCCCGGGTCTTTCTGGAGCTTGGGACGCGGGACAGGCCCGCGATCCGCAAGAGTCGGATGGTGCCGTGAACCGGACCCCGACGAGTCACATCATCACGAGGTTAGTTCGATGGCACGCATGCAGGGCACCGTGAAGTGGTTCAACGACGCCAAGGGGTTCGGGTTCATCACTCCTGAGAACGGCGAAAAGGACTGCTTCGTGCACCACACCGCGATCAAGGCCGACGGCTTCCGCAGCCTGGCCGAGGGTGAGAAGGTCGAGTTCGACATGGTGATGGGTGCCAAGGGGCCCGCCGCCGAGAACGTCACCAAGGTCGGCAAGTAAGACGGTCCGGTCACCGCAACGAACGACGGGCCGCCCACTCGGGCGGCCCGTCGTGCATTCGGGACCTGGACCGGGACGCCGCCGGCGCCCCGCTACTTGTGCCGGTAGATGACCCGGCCGCGGGTCAGGTCGTACGGGGAGAGCACCACGCTCACCCGGTCGCCCTCGAGGACCCGGATCTTGAACTTGCTCATCTTGCCCGCGGCGTACGCCAGCACGGAATGGCCGTTCTCGAGGAGCACCCGGTAGTTGCGGTCCGGGAGGACCTCGGTGACGACCCCTTCCATTTCGATGCCTTCTTCCTTGGCCATCCACTCCGCTCCCCAAAGGTAGGCCGGAAACATCGCCTTGCCGGGCGCAGGAATCAACGCCCCCGGCCCGGTCACCCGTCGATCCGGGCCAGCTCCTCTTCCACCAGGCCCACCAGTTCGCCCATCCCGGCGGCGTCGAACACCAGCCGGGCGCCGGCCTCCCGGTAGAGCTCCGGCAGGGGTCGCGTGCCACCCAGGGCCAGCGCGGAACGATAGGCCGCGAGCGCGCCGGCGTGGTCCTTGAGGCTGTTCCGCCAGACCTGCAGTGCGCCGAGCCCCGCCAGGCCGTATTCGATGTAGTAGAACGGGTAGAGGAAGATGTGGAGCTGGCGGTACCACCGCGCCACCCGTTCCCGCTCGAGCCCGCTCCAGTCCACCCCCTGCTCGAACCGCGACCGGATCCGGAGCCACGCCTGGTCGCGCGCCGCGGCGTCGTGGCCCTCGCCGCTGGTGTAGATCCACGACTGGAAGGCGTCCACCGAGGCCACGTGGGCCAGGGTGATGAGGGCGTCCTCGAGGTGCTCGCGCTTGGCGCGCCGGTACTCCTCGTCCGAGAAGAACCCGCCGTCCTCCCGGCGCAGCGCCGAGAACGCCAGCAGCTCCATCGACATCGACGCGAGCTCGGCCATTTCCATCGTCGGGCTGCGCTGCCAGAGGTACGGCAGCTCGTGCGCCGCGAAGGCGTGGAAGGCGTGACCCGACTCGTGGAGCAGAGTCATCACGTCCTCGACCGTCCCGGCGGCGTTCATGAAGATGAACGGTCGGCCGCGGGCGCTGAGCGTCTCGCAGTAGCCGCCGGGCGCCTTCCCCTTGCGCGAGGCGAGGTCGAGCAGCCGCTCCTGGCGCATCGTCTCGAACTGCGAACCGAGGGCGGGATTCACCCGGCCGAAGACGTCGGCCGCGGTGGCGACGAGCTGGTCCTCGGTCGCGAACGGCCGCACCGGCGGCCGCCCGGCCGGGTCCACCTGGGTGTCCCAGGGACGAAGCGCCGGGAGGCCGAGGCGCGTCCGCCGCCGCTCGTAGATGCGGCGCACCGCCGGCACCACCGCCGACTCGACCGAGTCGTGGAAGCGGCGGCAGTCGGCGGGGGCATAATCGAAGCGGCACTTGGCCGCGAAGCTGTACGCCTCGAATTCCGGGAAGCCGGCGTTCCGCGCCACCTGCTGGCGCACCGCGTACATCTTGTCGAAGAGGGCCGCGAGCTCGTCGCGCCGGGCCACGTAGGGCCCGGCCCAGAGCCGGAAGGCCCGCTCCCGCTCGGCCCGGTCGGTGCTCTTGAGGAACGGGGCCAGCTGCGGCAGCGGGATCTCCTTCCCCCGCCACTCGGCGGTGAGCCCGCCGGTGATCTGCTGGTACTCGCTCGCGAGGTGCTCGCCTTCGGTGAACAGCGGGACGTTGGCCTCGCGGAAGATCTCGATGGCCCGCCGGAAGCGCGCCGCCGTCTGCTCGAGGCCCGTGGGGACGGAGCCAAGCTCCACGAACCGGCGCGCGAGGCCGACACTCTGCTCCTCGGCCCTCGGGAGGATCTCGCCCGAGAACCGGAGGTGAGTGGCCAGCTTGTCCGGGTTGTCCGTGTCGCAGGTGTACGCGATCATCGCCAGGGCCGCCGCCTCGGACAGCGCCGACTCGAAGCGGGACCAGTCCGCCAGCCACCCGCCCAGCGTGGCCGCGGTGAGCGGGCGCCGGGCGAGCTCCCGGTAATACGGCAGCACGTCGTCCCACGTGGCGTGGGCGAACGTCCCCGGAGTCGGTGCGGCGGCCGCAGTGGCGATGGTCACGTCTCCTCGAAAGGGGCCCGCTTCGGGGGGCCCGACGGCAATGTGCCCGACCGGCGTCAACGGGGCGTCAAACGCCCCCGCGCCCGGTGGTTGGTGCGTGGCGTGGCTGGGGACCGCAAGGGCGGGTCTCCCCGCTGTCCGGACAGCGGGACGGGAAGACGGCACGGCTGGGTGGCACTCCCGGGGGCGGAGACCTGTGTCGGAAGTTATCGGCCCCCGGCCCCGGCGTCACCCCTGACCGAAAATCAGACCGGGGCGGGGGTCGCCGGCGGCGGCGCGGTCACGTCGAGCCGGATCGCGAGGATGCTCACCACCCCGATCAGCGCCGCGGCGAGAATGAACGACCAGGCGTGCCCGACCAGCTGGAACGCCGCGGTGCTCAGGAACGGCGCGATCACCCGGGCGACGCCGGCGAAGGTCTGGGCCACCCCCATCGTGACCCCGATCTCCTCCCTCGGCGTGTACGCCGACAACAGCGACGTGGTGGACGGGAAGAGCAGCGCCGTGCCGAGCGGCACCAGCGGCATCACCAGCAGGACCAGGATCCAGAGGTTCCCCGCCGCCGGATAGAGCAGGAAGCCGACGATGAGGGCCACGCACCCGATCCGGACCGTCCCCCGTTCGCCGGCCCGCCGGACCACCGGGCCGAGGAGCACGGTGCGGATCGCGATCGAGAGGATCCCGAAGTAGGCCAGGAAGTATCCGTAGGTGTGCTCGGTGATCCCGAACTGGTCGGCCAGGTAAAGCGGAAGCACGGTGGTGATGGCGTTGAACCCGAACATCCCGATGCCGTAGATCCAGATCAGCTGCGAGGCCGGGCGCGACGGATGGCTGAAGACGTCCCAGGCCGGCGCCCAGACCTTGCGCACCGGGGCGTTGCTCCGGATCTCGTCCTTCGACTCCGGCAGCCAGCGCCAGGCGAACACCACGTTGATGAGGCAGAGGCCGGCGGCGATGAGCCCCGGCACCGCAGTCCCCATCTTGACCGCCACCAGGCCGATCATCGGGCCGATGATCACCCCCGCCTGCGAGGCCGAGGAGAGCCAGCCGAGGGCCCGGGCCCGGTCGGCGGGGCGCACCGTGTCGGCGACGTAGGCCTGCGCCACGCCGGTGGTGCCGCCGCCGGCCCCCTGGATGAACCGCGAGAGGAAGAGGAGCCAGAGGGTGTTGGCGAACCCGAAGACGAGGAACGCCACCCCCGAGGCGATGAGCCCGGCCAGCAGGGCGGAGCGGCGGCCGTAGCGGTCGGAGACCCGTCCCCAGAGCGGCGCCGAGATCAGCTGCGCGATCGCGAACGCCGCCGTGATGGCGCCCACCTCGATCGCGGTCGCGTTCAGGTTGAGCGCGTAGAACGGCAGCAACGGGAGCACGAGCATCAGCCCCAGCATGTCCATGAACCCGACCGCGATCAGGACGGAGAGCCGGCGAAACTGGGCTTTGGGATCGTGCTCGTTCATCGGGTGGCGTTCCGCTCGGAACCGAAGAGGAAGACCGCGGCCCCGGCGACCATCAGGGCCACGCCGAACACGGCGGCGACCCCGATGTCCCCGTCCCGCAGGCTCGAGAGGATCTCGAGCGAGATGGGCCGCGTATCGTACGTGTACAGCAGGATGGAGGTGACGAAGTCGCCCAGCGCGGCGACGAACGCCAGCGCCGCCCCGGCCGCGATCGCCGGCCGGAGCAACGGCAACAGCACCCGGCGCCAGGTGGTCGCGCGGGTCGCGCCCAGCGACGCCGCGGCCTCGTCGAGCGCGGGGCTCAGCTGCCGGAAGCCCGCCAGCGTGGCCCGGCTCGTCATCGGCAGGTCCCGGATCAGGTAGGCGAGCGGAAGGATCCAGACCGTCCCGACCAGGATCACCCGTCCGGTCCACGGCCGGTCCACGCTGAACGCCGTGGCGAGCGCCAGCGCGAAGACGGTCCCCGGCACCGCCCACGGCAGCGCCAGCAGCCCCTCGATGAGCCCGCGCCCCGGCACCCGCCGGCGCACCACCAGCGTCCCCGCGGCCACGGCGACGACGACGCTCACCCCAGTGGCGAGCGACGCCATCCAGAGCGAATTGGCGAGCGGCAGGAGCCGGGTCGGATCGCGCGCGACCGCCAGGTAGTTGGCGACGCTGTAGCTCGGCGGCAGGGCCTGCGTGGTCCAGGTGCCGGGAGCGACGAACGAAAGGAGCAGCAGCGTGGCGTGCGGCAGCAGGAGCACCGCCGCGACACCCCAGCCAAGCGCGGAGATGAGCGGGCCACGGCCGCCGCCGACCGCGCGCCGGGGCGCGGTGCCCTTACCCAGCGCCGTCGCAGCGTCGCGGCCGGTCCGGCTGCCCAGCACCAGCGCGACCAGCGCCACGACGGTGAGCGCGAGCGTCTCCACCATCGACAGCGAATAGTCGCCGTTGAGGCGGGTGGAGATGATCTGGGTGGGCAGCACCCGGTAGCCGCCGCCAAAGATGTACGGCGCGCTGAAGCTCGCGAGCGCGGTGGTGAAGGTGAGCAGCGCCGCGCCGGTGAGCGCCGGCCGGAGGATCGGCAGGGTCACGCGAGTGAACGTCCGCCACCGCGACGCGCCCAGACTCGCCGCCGCCTCGGCCGCCGACCCGTCCATCCGCTCGAGCGCGGCGCGGACGAGCAGGTAGAAGTACACGTACATCGAGTACGCCTGGACGAAGAGGATCGCCCACGGCCCTTCGAGCCGCCACGGCGCCATCGGCGCCCCGGTGATCGCGTCGTAGAGGTGGGCGACGAACCCCGTCTCGCCGTACAGGAAGAGGAAGGCGACGACACCCACCAGGGGCGGCAGGGCGACCGGCAGCGCCACCAGCGCTCCCAGCACCCGGCGCCCGGGGAACTCGTACCGGCCGAAGAGGAAGGCGAGCGGGATCCCGAACACCGCAGAGAGCGCGACCGTGGCGAGCGAGATCCAGAGGCTCCCCCAGAGCGCCTGCCACTCCGACCGGCTGGCCCGGAACGCCCGCACGAACTCGAGCGTCCAGCCGTGCGGGCCGACGAAGGCGTCCCGGGCCACGAGGACGATCGGATAGGCCACGAGCCACGTCAGCGCCGCGACCAGCACCAGGGCGGCGATCCGGGCTCCGCGCCGGCGTGTCACCGCGCGTCCCCCGGAAAGAGATGGATCCCGCGGTCGCCGGGCAGGAGCCCGACCACGTCGCCAACGGCGGCGGCCCGGGGCTCCGCCGCGACCTCGACCGCCGCGCCGTCGGCCAGCGCCACCGTGAAGTAGGCCACCGCCCCGGTGAACCGCCGCGCGGTCACCGTGCCGCGCAGGTCGCCCGGGCCCGGCTCCACCAGCCGCCACGCTTCGGGGCGCGCCAGCAGCGCCACCGGCCCCGGCCGCAGCGGCGCCCGCCGCCCCGGCAGGCTCAGCCGCACGTGCCCGATCCGCACGAACACCCGGTCGGCCCCGCTCTCCTCCAGCGTCGCCTCGAGCCGGCTGGCGCGCCCCACGAACCCGGCGACGAACGGGCTCCGCGGCTCGGCGTACAGCTCGTCAGGCGATCCCACCTGCTCCAGCCGCCCACCGCGCATCACCGCCACCTGGTCGCCGAGGTCGAAGGCGTCGTCCTGGTCGTGGGTCACGAGCACGGTGGTGATCCCGACCCGCGCGATCACCGCCCGCAGCTCCCGGCGGGTGCGCTCGCGCAGGGCCGGATCGAGGTTGGAGAGCGGCTCGTCAAGCAGCAGGACCCGCGGCTCCGGCGCGAGCGCGCGCGCCAGCGCCACCCGCTGCTGCTGGCCGCCGGAGAGCTGGTCCACCCGTCGCCGCGCCAACCCGGCCAGGTCCACCAGGGCGAGCGCGCCGTCCACCCGCCGGGCGAGCTCCGCCCCGCGCACCCCCATCGTCTCGAGCCCGAAGGCGACGTTCTCCCCCACGTCGAGATGCGGAAAGAGCGCGTAGTGCTGGAACACCATCCCGAACCGCCGGCGCTGGGGCTGCACCCGGGTCACCTCCTCGCCATCCACCACGATCCGCCCCTCGTCCGGCGATTCGAACCCGCCGAGCAGCCGCAGGGTGGTCGTCTTCCCGCTCCCGCTCGGCCCGAGCAACGCCAGGATCCGGCCGCGCCCGAGCGTGAGCGTGACCCGGTCGACCGCCTTGAGCTCGCCGAACGCCTTGGAGAGCCCGTCGAGACGGAGGTACGGATTCGACGACGAGTCGGTCGGTACGGATGCCGGTTCAGTCATCGAGAACTGCGCATTTCCAATGTGGTCCCCTGCTGTTGATCCATCGGCGTTATGATCACCCGACCCCTGGGCCGTAAGCCCTAAGCCCTATGCCCTATGCCCTAAGCCCTCAGCCCTAAGCCCTCAGCCCTCAGCCCTCAGCCCTGACCCCTGACCCCTACCCCTCACCTTCCCGTCCCCCGCACGTGCCGGTCCCAGTACGCCATCCATCCCGCACCGTCCCGCGCCAGCAGCGGCCAGTCCATCGGCGCCACCTTCATCTGGCGGTACGTCTCGGCCACCCAGGGCGGCACCGAATCGGGCGGCAGGTCGAGCCGGGCGGGAAGCCGGAACACCTCGCGCGCGGTGAGGATCTGCGCCTCGTGGCTGCCGACGAAGTCGATGTACCGGCGGGCGGCGTCGGGGTGCCTGGCGCCACGCACCAGGCCGATGGCGTCCTCGATCACCGGCGTCCCGCTGCGGGGGAAAACATAGCCGAACGGCATTCCCTGGTTCTGCCAGATGAGAAGGTCCGGCAGGTCCCAGATCGTCACCAGCCCCTCGCGCCGGACCAGCTTCTCCTCGAGCAGCGCCGGGTTGAGCGTGTAGGTGCGGGTCTGGCCGTCGAGCTTGCGGAGCCAGGCCATCCCGGCCGCGGTGTCGCCGGGCGCGTGCATCCCGCGCTCAATGACCATCCCCCACACGGCGCGCATCGTGCCGCTCGCGAGCGGGTCGCGGATCAGCACCTGGTCGTGCCACCTCGGCGCCAGCAGGTCGTCCCAGTCCCTCGGCACCAGCGAGTCGGGCACGGCGTCGCGATTGTAGGCGATGACGGCCGGCGTGCGATACACCGGCCAGTACAGGTCGTCCGGCCCCCGCCCTTCCGTGTCGACGTGGTCGGCCCAGACCGGCCGGTACGGTTGGAGGAGCGAGTCGGCGACGCCGCGGTCGAAGATCGTCGTCGGCCCGCCGAACCAGACGTCGGCCTGCGGGTTCACCTTCTCGAACCGGAGCCGGTCCAGGATCTCCTGGCTGCCGAGATAGAGCCACCGGACGTCGATGTCCGGGTTCTCCTTCTCGAAGGCCCGCTCGAGGAGGGTGAGCTGCTCGCGGCCGTGCGGCGAATACACCGTGATCGGCGTGCGGTGGTCGCGCGCGCACCCGGCGAGCGCGACCACGAGGAAGGCGGCGGTGCGCCGCGCGAGGCCCCTCACGGGAGCGGGCGGGCGCCGATGAGGTTGAGGAACAGGCGGAACGCGCCCGGGACTGCGGCCGGAAGCTGCCGGTGGAACGCCAGCGCCGTGTACGCCCAGCTCCCCCGGCCGACCCGGGCCTCGAGCAGGCATCCGCTGATCGGCGCCTCTCCGGGGTCGGCCATCGCCACGATCGGGCGATATGCGGCGTCCCAGGTGTGCGCGCAGTAGAGGCTCCGCTCCTGGACCCACCCGTCCCAGTCGGCGGGCCCGATCGGGTTGGGCGCCCGCAGGTCGGGCGAGTCGGGGGCGAGGGCCGTGACCGCGGCGGTCTCGTCGGTGGTGCGGTCGTTCCGGCCGCCCAGGCTGAGCGGGTACGGCGCGTATCCGCCGGCGAAGAACACCTGCTGCTGGTACTGCACCACCACCCGCCCGCCGTTCCGGGCATAGGCGAGGAGCCGGTCGTTGTGGGCCAGCAGGGTGGTGTCCACTTCGTACGCCCGCGGGCCCACGACGATCGCGTCGAACCGCGAGAGGTCGCCCCCCGCGAGGGTGGCGGAGTCGAGCACCGTGACCGGCACGCCGGCCGCAACCAGCGCCTCGGGGATGTGGTCGGCGGCGCCGCGGACGTAGCCCACCGCGCGCAGCGGCGGGAGCGTGACGTTGGCCACGACGATCCGCGCGTCGGCGGGCACGGTGAACTGCCTGGCGCGGATGTGCGGATAGTCCACCCGCACCACCTGGCGCCGGTACTCCGTGCCGTCGGCGTCCGTGGCGACGGCGCGGAGCGTGAACTCCCCCGCGCGGGCGTCGGCCGGGGGACGGACCTCGAAGACGAACGTGCGGCTCTCCCCCGCCCTCCCGAATGCGAACGGCCGGGGCGCCGGGCGCGCCCACCCGTCGGGCACGTCGAGACGCACGGTGCCGGACGCGCTGTCAGCGGCCTCGTGGTCGAGCGTCAC
>CAMLHU010000055.1 GCA_946479825.1 uncultured Gemmatimonadota bacterium | reverse complement strand
TCGACCCCTACGCCAAGAACGCCGAGTTCAAGGTCGCGGCGGTCCGGTAGGAAAAGTGATCAATGCGCCGTGAGGGGTCAGCGGAAAGCGGGCCAGGCGGAGGCGGCCCCCGCTTGCCGCTCACCGCTCACCGCTTGCCGCTATATTCCTCCCGCCTTTTCCCTTCAGGAATCCGATGCGCGCGCTGGTGAAGGAGTCGGCCGGTCCCGGGATGACGGTGAAGGACGTGCCGGTCCCGGCGTGCGGCCCGAATGACGTCCTGATCAAGGTCCACCACGCCGGCGTGTGCGGCACCGACCTGCATATCTGGGAGTGGGACGCCTGGGCGAGCGCGCGGCTCCGCCCGCCGGTGGTGATCGGCCACGAGTTCGCCGGCGAGATCGCCGCGCTCGGCGCCGAGGCGCAGGCGGCCGGCCTCCTCACGGTGGGCGACCTCGTGACCGCCGAGGGGCACATCGTCTGCGGCCACTGCCGGCCGTGCCGGACCGGCGCCGGCCACGTCTGCGAGCGGACCCAGATCATCGGCGTGGACCGGGACGGCGCGTTCGCCGAGTACATCGCGATGCCGGCCTCCAACGTGATGACCCTCGACGGCATCCCCACCGAGATCGGCGCGATCATGGACCCCATCGGGAACGCGGTGCACACGGCGCTCGAGGGGATGGTGGCCGGGAACTCGGTCTTCGTGCTCGGCTGCGGCCCGATCGGCTGCTTCGCGGTCGGGATCGCCCGGGCGGCCGGGGCGTCCATCGTCATCGCCAGCGACTTCAACCCGGTGCGCCGGGCGCTCGCGACGCGGATGGGGGCGGACGTGGTGCTCGACCCCGCGACCGACGACGTCGTGGCCCGGGTGCGCGAGCTCTCCGGGACCAACGGCGTGGACCTGGTCTGCGAGATGAGCGGCCACCCGTCCGGCCACCAGCAGGCCTTCCACGCCGCCCGCCTCGGCGGCCGCATCAACTTCCTGGGCACGCCGTCGCGGAGCACCGAGGTCAATTTCGCCCGCGACGTCATCTTCCGCGGCCTCACGCTCTACGGCGTGACCGGCCGCCGCATGTACGACACCTGGCAGCAGATGGGCCGGCTGCTCCGGACCGGACGGTTCGACCCCCGCCCGGTCGTGACGCACCGCTTCCCGATGGAGCGCATCGCCGACGCGATCGCCTGCATCAAGGACGGGCAGGCCGGCAAGGTGATCCTGGAGATCGCACGATGACGAACGTCCTCGAAGACCGGATCCGCGGCGAGCTGGACGGCTTCCGCCGCGACCGGGTGTACAAGCGCCTCAACTACCTCGACAGCCCGCAGGGCCCGGTGGTCCGGATGGAAGGGCGGGGCGAGGTGGTGGTCCTCTCGTCCAACAACTACCTGGGCCTGGCCGACCACCCCGAGGTGGTCCAGGCCGGGAAGGACGGGCTCGACCGCTTCGGCGCCGGGACCGCGTCGGTCCGGTTCATCTGCGGCACCTTCACCGTCCACCGGGCCCTCGAGGCCGCCTGCGCCCGGCTGGTGGGCACGCCCGCCTCGCTCAGCTTCGTGAGCTGCTGGAACGCCAACGAGGCCGTCCCGGGGACGCTGCTCACCGAGCACGACCTCGTCCTCTCCGACCAGCTCAACCACGCCTCCATCATCGACGGGATCCGGCTGGCCAAGGCCATCACCCGGTGCCAGACGGGCGTGTATCAGCACGGCGACCTCACCGACCTCGACCAGAAGCTGGCGGCCGCCACCGACCGCCGGGTCAAGCTTGTCGTGAGCGACGGGGTGTTCTCGATGGAAGGGGCGATCGCCAAACTCCCCGACCTGCTCACGGTCTGTCGCAAGCACGGCGCGATCCTGGTCGTCGACGACTCGCACGCCACCGGCGTCCTGGGCGCCACCGGCCGCGGCACCGCGGAGCACTTCGGGATGGTGGGCGAGGTGGACATCATCACCTCGACGCTCGGCAAGGCGCTGGGCGGCGCGGCCGGCGGGTTCGTCGCCGCGAGCGAGGCGGTGTGCGACTACCTGACCCAGCGCGCCCGCCCGCAGCTGTTCTCCAACGCCCTCCCGCCCACGGTGGCGGCGAGCGCGCTCCGCAGCATCGAGGTGCTCGAGCGCGAGCCAGCGCGGGTCGAGACCCTCCGCCAGAACGCCCGCTACTTCCGCGAGCAGCTTCTCGCGCTCGGCTTCAAGCCGCTCGCCGGCGAGACGCCGATCATCCCCGTGATCCTGGGCGAGACCGCCAAGGCGATCCAGATGAGCGACGCGCTGCTCGATGAAGGAGTGTTCGTGACCGGATTCGGCTATCCCGTCGTCCCGCAGGGACAGGCCCGGGTACGGTGCCAGATCTCGGCCGGCCACACCAAGGCGCACCTCGA
Source organism: uncultured Gemmatimonadota bacterium (assembly GCA_946479825.1). Next base: position 7,661 of record CAMLHU010000055.1, on the reverse strand, counting down.
TCAGGCCCTGGCCGCGTTCAAGAAGGTGGGCCAGCGGCTCGGCCTCATCTGACCGAGGCCGCCTCACCTCAAGTAGTTTGGTAACTCGGTCCCCCAACTGCTTATCCCCGAACGGCCTAGGGCTTCACTACCCTGGCGGTTCGGGGCTCGCATTTTTTCCTTGTGTTCCCTATTATAGGGGGCGCCTCCCGGTGGCTTCCGGGGGCCGTCTCTACGGAAGTATCAATTACACAACGACTTAAGACCGCCACCCGGCGGCGCTGGACCGGACCTTCGCGGAGGACGACCGATGAGGTTCCTGAGCCGTTCGATTGTGCTGGGGCTGCTGGCCACCCTGCTGGCCTCGGCGTCGGCCCACGCCCAGGGCTCCGATAAGTACAGCTTCTATATCGGAGGCGAGGGCGGTCTGATGAGCGTGAAGGGGACGGGGAGCACCCGTGACTGGCTCACCTCGGCCGGCGGGCACATCCTGGTCACCGGCAACCGCACGGGCCTGCTCATCGCGGTGGACCAGGGCTTCGGCAAGAACAAGGCTGGCAACTACGCCTTCGTGGATACGGACAGCACCGGGGCGGTGACCGCCGCGGGGACCCGGACCGCGACCTACACCGGCGTCCGGCGCTACACCTTCGCCGTGCTGCTCTTCCCGGTGCAGCACTCGGTCCTGCAGCCGTACCTCGGCATCGGCGCCGGCATCATGCACACCACCGGCACCACGCCGGGGGGCACCACCGACCCGAGCGCCGCTGCCAAGCTCGGCACCGAGGGATTCCTGACGGGGATCGGCGGCCTCGAGTTCCGCATCGCCGGGCTCTCGGCGTTCGGCCAGGTGCAGATCAGCTCGGCGCCGGCCACCCGATACGTCAAGACGACCTACACCGACAAGTCGGCCGAGACGGTCTCGGGCACGCTCTTCACCGAGCCGACCTACAGCGCGATGGCGGGGCTCCGCTTCAGCCTGGGGTCGGCCCGCAGCAGCGGCGGCCCGTCGTCGTACTGACCGACCCCGCTTCCCTGCCCCGCGCCCGACGGTCACCGACCGTCGGGCGCGGTCGTTTCAGGGACGCCGCGCCACGAACCGGAGGGGCCAGTCGACGGCCTTCGTGATACCGATCCGCGGCGTCACGTCGACCGGCAGCCCCTCGCCCTCCAGCACCCACGCCCACGACTTCGGCATCGGCCGTCCATCGAGGCTGCGGTCCACGCCAAGGGCCTGGGACAGCTTGCCGGGCCCGTCGGCCAGGGTACGCTCGGCCACCCCGCCGCGACGGCGGCGCATCGCCGCAATCCCCACCAGCGGTTCGACCGCGCGGATCAGCACCGCCGATCCCGGGTCGGGGCCGAGCGCCGTGAGGTCGGAGCACCAGTGGATGCCGTACGACCGATAGACGTACCAGGTCCCCGGGGGCGCGTACACCGACGCGTTCTGGGCGTGCCGGCGCATCCGATAGGCGTGCGAGGCCGGGTCGCCGGCGCCGAGATAGGCCTCGGTCTCCACGATCCGTCCCGCCGTGACGACGCCCCGGCGGCGGGTGACGAACACCGTGCCGATGAGGGCGCGGGCGACGACGTCCGCGCGGCGCCGGAAAAAGCCGATGGGCAGGGGTCGGCCCCCTGCCCATCGGACATCGAGTCGGTCACGCGGCACCGCGGCGCCCCTCAGGAGGCCGTCTTCCTGGGCTTGCGGGTGCGGCGGGCCGGCTTGGCGACCTCGCCCTCCGCCGGCGGAGCCGCGTCGGCGGCAGCCGCCGCCTTCCGGGTCCGGGGACGGCGCGGCTTGCGCGCCGGCGCCGCCTCCGGCTCGGCAGCGGCGCCGCCATCCACGGAGACCACGCCCACGAGCGGCACGGCCGCGGGGCGCATTCCCGTCTTGGAGCCGCGCCGGAACCGGAGTGCGGCGGTGGACGCCGTGGCGGCGGGCGGCTCCGGGGCCGGCGGCGCAGGCGCCGCTTCGGGGCCCGGGAGGCGCGAGGCGGGCTGCGGCGGATGCTCGAGCCGCGCCGGCGGTGCGCCCGCCGACCCGAAGGGCGCCACGTCGAACGCGTCCTCGCCCACCTTCCGGACCTCCGCGACCTCGGCGTCGTGCGCCTGCCGCAGGAACCGGGCAAAGCGGGTCAGTTCGAAGAGCGGATCCTCGCGCCCCGCCAGGGCGAGCATGCGCTGCCGCACGGTCTCGTGCGGCGCCGGCGTGGCAAGGCCGGAGAGGGCATCCTTGAGGAACTCGAAGCCCTTGGCGAGCGTGAGCCCCTTCGGCCCGACCGCCTCGACCGCAGCGGCCGGCGCGGCCGCGGGGGCCCCCTCTTCCCGTCCGCCCCGGCCACGGCGCCGACCGCGCCGACCGCCGCGGGCGCCGGCTTCCCCGGCCTCCGCCGGAGCCGCCTTGGCCTCCGGGGCCGGACCGGCCGCCGGAGCCACCTCGAGCTGTCCGTTCTCGAGCTTGGTGACCCGCACCACGCCCTTCGTGGCCGCCTCGGTGACGAACTTGCTGAAGCGATTGAAGCCCGACCCGCGCTCGTCGAAGTTGGGGTCGAGCTGCTGCATGACCTGCTTGAGCCGGTCGGCGCGCATCACGTCGCGGTCGCGGACCATCTGCGCCACCGCGTCGGCCACCAGCTGCCAGGGATCGCGCGGGGTGCCGGGCGCGGCCCGGACGTCGGCCTCCTTGGTGAGGCCGGCCAGGTCGGAGTACGAGTAGTACTCGTCGCAGTTCTGGACCAGCAGGTCGCTCGCCGACTCGCGGATGCCGACGCCGATGACGTACTTGCCGTACTCCTTGAGCTTGATGACCAGGCTCGAGAAGTCGCTGTCGCCCGAGAGCAGGATGAACGTCCCGATCTCCGGTCGGGTGAAGACCAGCTCCACCGCGTCCACCGCGAGGCGGATGTCGGTGGCGTTCTTCTTGTTGGTCCCGAAGGCGGGCGCGAAGATCAGGTCGACCGAGGATTCGGAGAGCGGGACGATGTACTGCGGGTAGCGGCGCCAGTCGGCGTAGGCCCGCTGGACGGAGACCTTGCCCTTGATGATGTCGCTGTTGAGCAGGCTCCGGAGCTCCTTCGCGAGGTCGGAGCGGATGCCGAGGGTGACGTTGTCGAAGTCGATCAGGAGGGCCGCGTTCGGGGCGTGGGACGGCGATTCCGTCCCCCGCGCCGGGCGGCGCTGGGTCGCGTTCACGATGCGTCGTGCTCCAGGGCCACGGCCTCGGCCAGCTCGCGTCGCTTGACCTTCCCGGACGGGGTCATCGGGAAGGCATCGAAGAAGCGGACCAAGTCGGGCACCTTGTAGTCAGCCAGATGTTCGCGACAGAACTCACGCAGTTCGTCGCCGGTCACGGTCGCGCCCTCCATCGGCACCACGCAGGCGCAGATCAGTTCGCCGAGCAGTTCGTTCGGCACACCGACCGCACAGGCGTCGTCAACGCCCGGGTGCGCGCGGAGGACGTCCTCCACTTCGCGCGGGGCCACGTTGTGACCCGCGCGGATGATGAGCTCCTTCCGGCGGCCGACGATCCGCAGGTAGCCGTCCCCGTCGAGCACGGCCAGGTCGCCGGTGCGGAAGAAGCCGTCGGGGGTGAAGGCGCGCGCCGTCTCCCCCGGCATACGGTGATAGCCCAGCATCAGGTCGGGGCTCTTCACCGCGAGCTCCCCGACGGCCTCGTCGCCGGCCCGGGCCGGCACCACGTCCAGGATCCGGAGCGTCACCCCCGGCACCGGCCGCCCCACCGTCGCCGCGCGGCGGGCCGGCGGGTCGTCGAACCGGGTGACGCTCACCGTCGGGCCGGTCTCGCTCAGGCCGTAGGCGATCTGGACGTCGCACCAGGTGCGGATCTCCGACACCTGGTCGGGCGGCACGCTCGCGCCGGCGATGATGCCGGTCCGAAGCGTGGCCACGCGGGCCGGCTCGAACCCGGGGTCGCGCCGCAGCAGCGCGAACATCGTCGGGACCCCGTGGAACACCGTCAGGCGCTCCCGTTCGATCAGGGCCAGCGCCGCTTCCGGCGTGAACCGCCCCAGCGGGAACTGCGTCGCCCCGTACAGCACGGCCTGCAGGGCGATGTGCACCCCGAAGACGTGGGCGAACGGCACCGCGACGAGGATCCGGTCGTCCCCGCGCAACTCGAGCGCGTCGCCGGTGCCGCGGGCCGCCTCGAGCAGCGCCCGGTGCGACAGCAGCACGCCCTTCGGCTTGGCCGTCGTCCCGGAGGTGTAGATCAGCGCCAGCGGCGCCGTCTCCGGATCGAGCGGGGCCACCGGCAGGATCCGGCTGGCGCCGCGCGTCACCAGGTCCTCGTACCGGTACACCCGCTCGTCCGCCCAGAGCTCGGCGGCCCCGACCGTCACCACGAAATGCAGGTCGGGAAGCTGCGGCAGGAGCTCATCGAACAGCTCGAGGAAATCCTGCCCCTCGAACCCGGCCACGGCCACCGCGGCGGTCACTTCGCTGTGCCGCAGCAGGTACTTGAGCTCGTGGAAGCTCAGCCGCGGGTCGAGCGGCACGGCCACCAGGCCAAGTCGCGCCGCCGCCAGGAACGCCACCACCCACTCGGGCTGGTTGGGCAGCAGCAGCGCCACCCGCTCCCCCGGACGGACACCGAGATCGGCGAGCGCCGCGGCCAGGGCCGCCGACTGGTCACGGACCTGGGCGTACGTCCAACGGCGCCCCGCCCCGACCAGGCATTCGCGGCCGGGATGGGTCCGGGCCCGATCCTCCATCACCTGGGCGAGATGCCAGGTCTCCACGCGCCGCCTGCCAGTCTTGGGCGCGGTAAATGTATGTCTCGTTGAGGGATACGGAAAGGCCGCCGATCAGGGCCGTGTCAAATAGACTCGCTTTACCGCCCCGGGGCCGGTACATTGGAGCTTCCCTTTCCTCGACACTCGGGATCGCCGCGATGGCTCTTTCGTTCCGCCAGCGCATCCTCGCCATCCTCCTGGCGCTGGGAGCGGTCCCCACCACGCTGGTCATCGTGGGCTGGGCGCTCACACTCCGGAGCAACGATCCGGGGCAGGCCAGCCGCGTCGCCGTGGCCGAGGTCGGCCGGACGGGGCGGACCCTGCTCGAGACCATCGACTCGACCCGGCTATCGCGACCGGAACGGACGGCGCTGGCCGCGCACGCGCGCGCGCTCAACACGGCGCTGAGCCGCGTCCAGCAGATGGGCGTCTACAACCGCTACCTCAGCGCCGCGCTCGGCGTGGTGATCCTGGTCTTCGGTGCGCTCCTGCTCTACGGAGGCGCGCGGCTGGCGGGCCACCTCTCCCGCCAGCTGAGCCGCCCGATCGACGAGCTGGTGGGGTGGACCGGCCACATCCGGCGGCACGAGCCGCTGCCGCCCGACCTCGAGCGGCGGGGCGCCCCGGAATTCGCGGCCTTGCGGACCGCGTTGCGCGACCTGGCGGATGAGCTCGACCGCGCCCGGGCCCAGGAACTCGAGGCGGAGCGGCTGCGGAGCTTCCGGGAAGTGGCCCGCCGGGTGGCGCACGAGATGAAGAACCCGCTCACGCCGATGCGCTTTGCCGTGGCGCAGCTCCAGCGCAACGCGATCGACGTGCAGCGTGAGCCGCTCGACGTGCTGCAGACGGAGTCGGCCCGGCTGGAGCAGCTGGCGCGCGAGTTCGCCGACTTCGGCCGCCTCCCCGAGGGGCCGGCGGCCGAGGTGGACCTGGCGGAGCTGATGACGGAGCTGGTGCGCACCAGCGTCCCGCCCGAGGCCGACGCCCGGATCAAGACCGACCCCGCCACGCCGCGCATCGTCGGCCACTACGACCCGCTCCGGCGGGCGTTCAGCAACATCCTCCGGAACGCCGTGGAGGCCACGGGAGGCCACGGGCCGATCCGGGTGTCGGTGGCGCCCGGCGCCGAGGGCGCGGTGGTGCGGATCGCCGACCGCGGCCCCGGGGTCCGGGCGGCCGACCGGGCCAGGATCTTCCAGCCCTACGTCACCACCAAGACCGAAGGGACAGGGCTCGGCCTCGCGATGGTGCGCCAGACGGTCGAAGCCCACGGCGGCAGGGTGTGGGTGGAGGACACGCCCGGAGGCGGCGCGACGTTCGTGGTGGAGGTGAGGGGGATGTAGGGGAGAGGGACGGGAGGCGAGAGACGGGAGAGGAGGAGGGGAGGAGGCGAAGAGGAGACGAGGGACGAGAGACGAGAGGCGGGAGACGAGGGCCGGGTTGGGGTTTCGGGAAGGCAAGGTCCCGACTCACGACCCACGACCCACGACTCACGACCCACGACCCACGACCAACATGCCCACGATCCTGCTCATTGACGACGAGGCCAACATCCGGCGAATGCTCGGCGCGCTGCTGCGCGCCGAGGGGTTCGACGTGGCCGAGGCGGCGAACGGGAATGCGGCGCTGCTGGTGGTGGACCAGGCCGACCCGGACGCGATCTTCCTCGACCTGATGATGCCGCCCGGGCCGGACGGGCTGGCGACGCTGGCGGCCCTGCGTGAGCGCGGGATCGAGGCGCCGGTCATCATGATGAGCGGCAAGGCCCAGCTCTCCGACGCGGTGCGTGCCACGCAGCTCGGCGCGTTCCAGTTCCTCGAGAAGCCGCTCTCGCCGGAATCGGCGCTGGTGACGCTCCGGGCCGCGCTCGAGCTGCGGCGGACCCAGGTCGAGAACCGCGCCCTCCGGGCGGCGCTGGCGGGCGAGGGCGAGCTCGTCGGGCGGAGCGCCGCGCTCGGGCGGGTGCGCGCCCTGGTGGCGCAGGTGGCCCCCACCGACGCCCGCGTGCTCATCACCGGCGAGTCGGGCACGGGCAAGGAGCTGGTGGCGCTCGCGATCCACCGGGCCAGCCGCCGCGCGCGCCGCGCGTTCGTCCCGGTCAACTGCGCCGCCATCCCCCGTGACCTCGTCGAGTCCGAGCTCTTCGGGCACGAGAAGGGGGCGTTCACCGGCGCCACCGACCGCCGGATCGGCCGGTTCGCGCTGGCGGACCGCGGCACGATCTTCCTCGACGAGGTGGGCGACCTCCACCCGGAGGCGCAGGCCAAGCTGCTGCGCGTGCTCGAGACCGGCGAACTCCAGCGACTCGGCGCCGAGCGGAGCGACCGGGTGGACGTGCGCGTGGTGGCGGCGACCAACCGCCGGCTCGACCAGGCGGCGGCGAGCGGCGGATTCCGCGAGGACCTCTTCTTCCGCCTCAACGTCTTTCCCATCGAGCTGCCGCCGCTGCGCGACCGGCGCGAGGACGTCGCCGAACTGGCGGCGCACTTCGCCGTGCGGCTGCGGCCGCGCCAGCCCCCGGCCTTCACCCCCGAGGCGCTGGCCGCGCTGTCGGGCTATGACTGGCCCGGCAACGTGCGCGAGCTGGCGAACGTGGTGGAGCGGCTGCTCATCCTCGGCGACCACCGGCCCGAGATCGGGCTGGACGACGTGCGGCAGGTGCTGCCGGCCGCGGGGCGCGCGCGCGCCAGGACCGAGACGCCGGCGCCCGCAGAGCCCCGTGCGCTGAGCGACGCGCTTGACGACTACGAGCGGGAACTCATCCGCGGGGCGATCGAGCGCGCGACGGGCAACGTGGCCGAGGCGGCCCGCCAGCTGCAGACCGACCGCGCGAACCTCTATCGCCGGATGCGGCGGCTGGGGCTGTAGAGGGTGAACGGTGAAGGGTGAACGGTGAAGGGTGAACGGTGAAGGGTGAACGGTGAAGGGGCA
>CAMLHU010000054.1 GCA_946479825.1 uncultured Gemmatimonadota bacterium | reverse complement strand
GCCGCTGCAGAAGCGGAGCAGGAGGAGGTCGTAGTCCTCGCTCGAGTCCACCCCCAGCGCACGCCGGTTGGCGCGGTAGGGGAGGACCGTCTGGTACAGCTCCGCCAGCTGCAACGGACGATGCAACCGCGCCGGATCGAGCGCGATCAGGTTGTCCACCAGGCGGCGATACAGGAGGTCGAGGTCGGTCACGTGAGGGGTCGCTATCCGCTATCCGTTATCCGCTATCCGTCGATTCGTCCACGCGTCCACGCGTCCATGCGTCCATGCGTCCATGCGTCAAAGCTCGGGGCCCGATTGCCGCAACGCAAGGGAATGCCCCTTCTCCCGCGTCGGATAGCCGACGGCGCTCCCTCACTCCGCCACCGCGAACCTCGCTCCCTCTGCCAGCCGTTCCGCCAGCGCGTCGAACGCGGCGTCGGGGTCATAGTCCTGGTACTTCCGTTTGGCCCGCTGGGCGGTGAGCCAGGCGCTGAAGCCCGACTCGACGAGCCCCTGCGAGGTCTCCTGCTTCGTCGCGGCGCCGACGGCGAGGTCGTTGACGTATTCGTTCTTGGGGTGGCCGGCGTGGCCGCGCACCCACGTCCACTGCGCCTCGTGGAGGCCGGTGGACTTCATCAGCGCCTGCCAGAGCTCGAGGTTCTCGATCGGCCCGGCCTTTCGCTTCCATCCCCGCGCCATCCACCCCGGCGCCCACTCGCGCACGCCCTTCACCAGGTACTCGGAATCCGAGATCAGCAGCACCCGGAGCCGCTTCTCCTTCTGGGCCAGGAGCTGGAGCGCGGCGATCGCGCTCGAGAGCGCCATCCGGTTGTTGGTGGTGGCGGGGGCGTGGATGAAGAAGTCGCGCCGGACGAGCTCGCCGCCGTGGCGGATCTCGACCAGGCCACCGGCGCCACCCGGGTTCGCGCCTTCCTTGCCGTTGCCGAGGCACGATTCGTCCAGGTGGACCACTGCGATGGGAAGTGAGGGCATCTCGTTATGGCGGGGGACGTCAGGGATGGACCACGACGGCAAGGTCGGTGGCCCGGAGGAGCTCTTCGGTGTGGGACGGGACGCTGCTGCGGCCGTCGGTGCGGTGGGCGCCGGTCACCAGCGCGTCGCAGCCGAGCGTGCCCACGAGGCGCGCCACCGCGGGGCCGATCGCCCCGGGAGCGAAGTGGGTGGCGAACCGGATGGGGCTTTCCGACAGCGCGGCGGAGGCGCGGGCGAGGGTCGCGCGCCCGCGCGCTTCGTCGTCGCCGGCGGTGATGACCTCGAGGCGCCCGCCGCCGATCCCGGCGAACCGCGCCGCGAACGCCAGCGCCCGCTGGCTGGTCCCCTCGCCGTCGTAGGCCACCGCGCACCGGGCGAAGGCCGAGACGGTCGTGGCGCTCACGACCACCGGCACCGGGCACCGGCGGACGAGCGCGCGAGTGTCGGGGCCCAGCGGGTCCTGGCCCCGGAGCCCCATCCGGCCCACGAACACCGCGTCGGCCTCGTGCGCCAGCGCGACCAGCTGGTCCACCACGTCGCCGTGGCGCTGCAGCATCTCCCCCTGCAGCCCCGCCTCCGCCGCCGCGGCCGCCGCCTCCTCCAGGATCGACAGCGTGAACGCCCCGGTGTCCCGGCCCGGCCCCTCCGCCGCCGCCACGCCGGCCGGGCGGCTCACGTGGGCCAGCAGGAGCCGCGAGCGGAACCGCTGGCCCAGCGCGATGGCCTGCGCCAGCGCCACCCGCGAGGCGCCGGAGCCGTCGAGTCCCACCACGAGCCGGGTGAACATGCTTGGAGGGTGCCCCGCCGGACCGCCGGCGTCAAGCGCTCAGGATGCTGAAACCGTCGAGCTCGTCGAGCGGGAAGGTGAGCTCCTCGCCCGTCATCGGGAGCCGCCCCACCAGCGCGTCGCGCGAGCGCACCGACACGATCCGGCTCGCCACCACGATGAACTCCGACCCGCGCCGCGAGAGCGCCACCCGGAGCCCGTCGCGCACGGCGCGCTCGAGCTGGTCCATCCGTTCCGCGGTCCACCGCATCACGAGACTCGGCTGAAGCTGAAGGTCAGCGGGTGACGGTCACGTCGCCCGCGCGGCCGGCCACCAGGCGGCCGATCACGGCGGCCGCCGGCGTGCGTTCGGCCTCGAGCGCCGCGACGAGCGCCGCCGCCCGGTCGGGCGGCACGGCCAGGAGGAGGCCCCCCGAGGTCTGCGCGTCGCAGCAGAGCAGCCGCTCCGACCGGGTCACGTCCGCGGCCCACGTCACCTGGTCCGCGGCCTTATAATTCCGCTCCGTGCCGCCGGGGACGACCCCCTGGTCGGCCAGCGCCAGCGCGCGGGGGAGGATCGGCAGGGCGTCGACGTGGAGCTCCGCCGCGAGCCCGCTCCCCCGGAGCACGTTGGCGAGGTGGCCCAGGAGGCCGAAGCCGGTCACGTCGGTGGCGCAGCGCACCCCCTGCGCCAGCGCGGCGCGCATCGCCCCGTCGTTGAGCGCGGTCATGGTCGCCACCGCGGGGCGGAGCGCCTCCGCGTCGAGCAGCTCCCGCTTGAGCGCGGTGGTGAGCACGCCGGTGCCGAGCGGCTTGGTGAGCACCAGGGCGTCGCCCGGCCGCCCGGCGGCGTTGGTGAGCAGCCGGTCGGGATGCGCCTCGCCGATCACCGCGAGGCCGAACTTGGGTTCGGGGTCGTCCACCGAATGGCCGCCCACGAGGAGGCACCCCGCCGCCGCGGCGACGTCCGCCGCGCCGCGCTGCACCTCGCCCAGCAGCTCGAACGGGAGCGTGCCGCGGGGCCAGCCGACGAGGTTGAGCGCGAAGAGCGGGCGCGCGCCCATCGCGTACACGTCGGAGAGCGCGTTGGCGGCGGCGATCCGGCCCCAGTCGTAGGCGTCGTCCACGATGGGCGTGAAGAAGTCCACCGTGGCGACGAGCGCCCGGTCCGGGTCGAGCCGGAACACGGCTGCGTCGTCCCGCGAGGCGGCGTCCACCAGGACCCGCGGGTCGGCGATCGGGGGCAGGCGGCGCAGGACCTGCGCCAACTCGGCGGAGCCGAGCTTGCAGGCTCAACCCGCGCCGTGCGAAAGCGTCGTCAGCCGGATCGTCGGGCGCTGGTCGCGCGGCGCGTCGGGCATCGTCACCGCCTGAAGGAAAGGGACACCGTGGAGATCTGGGTCACGCTGGGCACCGCCGCCGTGCTGGGCTTCCTGCACGCGCTCGAGGTGGACCATATGCTGGCGGTCACCACGTTCGTGAGCCGCCGGCCCGCGCTCGCCACCGCCGCCGGCTTCGGCGCGCGGTGGGGCGTCGGCCACTCGATCAGCGTCTGCCTCGCGGGCGGGATCCTCCTCGCCACCGGCGTCCGCTGGCCCGACCGTTACGACGCGCTCGGCGAGGTCGTGGTGGGGTTCCTGCTCATCGGGCTCGGCGTCTGGGCCCTGCGCTCCGCCTCGAAGTTACACCTCCACCCCGCCGGGGAACACGGGGACCACGCGCACGTCCATCACCACGGCGCCGGCGCCTTGGCACACGCGCACGGGCACGACCATCCCCACGGCCACGGGATCACCCTGGTCGGGATGCTGCACGGCCTGGCCGGCACCACTGGCGTGGTAGCGCTGGTGCCAGTGACGCTCATCGCGAGCCGTGCGGTGGGATTCGGTTACCTGGTGGCGTTCGGGGTGGGCGTGACCGCGGGGATGACCGTCTTCGCCTTCATCGCCGCCGTCGCGATGCGCACCGCCGCCGAGCGGTCCCTGATCTGGGGCCGCCGGCTGGCAGGACTCGTCGGTGTCGCAGGGATCGCGGTGGGGATGTGGTGGGTAGGCGCCGCGGGTGGTAGGTGGTAGGTGGCAAGTGGCAGGTGGTAGGTGGCAAGTGGCAGGGATGTCATCCTGAGCGACGCGAAGGATCCCTCAGTGGTCCACCGAGAGATCCGTCGGCGCTGCGCTCCCTTCCCTAGGCGCTGCGCTCCCTTCCCTAAGCCCTAAGCCCCAAGCCCTTCGCCCTACGCCCGTCGCCCTAAGCCCTACGCCCTAAGCCCTTCCCCCTGACCCCTGACGCCTACCCCCTCGCCCTCACCAGCGCCCGCACCGCGATCCATCCCCGCTCCTCCGCCACCGACCCCACGCCCCCGAACCCGCCGTCCGACGCCTGCAGCGAGAGCAGCACCGGCACCGCGCGGCGGAGCACTTCGGTCGCCGCGGCGTCCGGCACGGCCAGCAGCGCCTGCAGCGCGTGGAACAGGTCCACGTCGGGCCAGGCGCCGTCCTTCTGGGCCTTGGCGATCCGCTCGACCAGCCCCGGCAGCGCGTCGCGCTCCGGCGGGAGGCTCAGCGCCAGCCCGTGCAGCGTCGAGCAGGCCAGCGACACCGGCATCGCGGCGTTGCCCCAGTCGGCCGCGAGCGCGGCGAGCGACGCGAGGTGCGCCTGGACCTGCGGCCGCTTCTCCTGGTGCGCCTTGAGCGCCGCCCGGAGTGCCAAGCAGCTCGCGGCGTAGCGGGCGTCGGCCTCCTCCGTGAAGACCGCGCCGGTCGGCAGGATCATCGGCGCCAACTGCTCGGCGGTGGCCCCCGGGGAGAAGAACCCTGACAGCTCCCGGTCGGCGTGCTCCGGTCGCGCGACACCCTTCCCGTACGCCCCCGGCTCGTCCTGTCGGGCCAGCAGGTAGCCCACCACCCGCACGGTCCCGGCCTGGTCGGGGCCGTGCCCCAGGTCGATCAGCTCGACGGCGCGCCACGCGGTGGCCACGAGGTCGCCGCGCACGCTCCCGTCCATCCGGGTCTCGGCGCGAAGCTGGGCAATGTTGCGCTCGGTGAAGGACGCGTCGTCGGGGAGGGCCCGGCCGAGCGCCGCGCGGGCGAGGATCGCAGGACGGGTGCTGCGGGGTTCGAACCACTGCGCGAGCCCGTCGAGGGCCCGCTCGATGGCGGCGGCGTGCCGCGTTACGAGAGTCTCCATGCCAGAAGTCCTCCTGCTGCGAGAAAGCGGACGAGGTCGCCCGCGAGGATGAGCCAGCGGCGGGCCCCCTCGACGGGAACGTCGCCACGATGCCGGGTACGCACCGGGCCGTCCTGCAGGAGGCCCAGCACCAGGAACAACAACCACCAACCGCCGTGGCCGAGCGAGCCGAACCAGAGCGCGGCGACCAGCGTGAGCAGCGCCGCCTCGAGCAGCAGCGCGCCGAAGGGGCCGCGGAGGGTCCAGGGCGCCGGCCGGCCGGCCAGCCGGGCCGACCCGGTCCACGTCAGCGTGAACCACGCCGCCGTCACCGCCCAGGCGAGCGCCAGCCGCGTGAGCGTCATTGCCGCAGGCGCTGCATCAGGCTGTCGGCGCTCAGCACCGCGCCGTTCACCACCACCTTGCTGATCCGTCGGGTGTTCCGGATGTCGGCCAGCGGGTCGGCGTCGAGCACCACGAGGTCGGCCACCTTGCCCGCCGCCACGGTGCCGATCGAGTCGGCGCCGATCAGCGCCGCCGCCCCCGAGGTCGCCGCCTGCAGCGCGTCGGCCGGCGGCAGCCCCGCCGCCACCAGCAGCTCGAGCTCCTGGTGGAGGCTCGACCCCGGCACCAGCATCGGCCGGCTCGCGCCGGTCCCCGCCACCACCCGTCCCCCCGCCAGCCGGAACTCCCGGACGAAGAGGTCCTGCCGGGCGCGGCCGGCGCGGAACGCGGGGTACACCGACGCGTTCCACCCCGCCCGCGCCTCGAACCCCGCCAGATCCCACGCCGCGGTGGCGCTCGGCGGCACGTCGGCGAGCTCCGGTCCCTGGGTCACGGCGGTGTCGTCGAGCCGGCTCCAGGTGTCGTGCAGCACCAGCGCCGGCACCAGCGTCACCCCCGCGCCCGCCAGGTCGCTCGCCACCTGGGCGAGCGCCGCGGAATCGAGCCCGGCCCACCCGCGCTCGACCGCGGTCCATCCCGCCCACGGCGACCGCTTGAACGCCGCGTCGAACGGGGCGGGGTCCACCGCCGCCTGCGGCACCCCCGAGAGCTCGAGCTGCTCCTTGAGGCCGAGCTTGGCGGCGGTGCGGGCGTCGGTGAGGCCGAGCCGGGCCACCAGCGGCGTGCTGAGGCTCGCCGCTTCGTCGGTCACGCCCCGGAGCAGCGACGGCGAGAGCCCGGGGCCGACCGCCACGAACGCCGCCCCCGCCTGCGCGCGGTCGTCCACCGCGCGCCGGGCTGACGCCTCGTCCGACACCACCGTCGAGAACGAGTCGAACGGCGTCCCCGCGTCGATCGCCGCGCCCGCGACGTAGAGCCGCGGGCTCACCAGGCTGTGGAGCGACGCCGCCTCGGCGAGCGCCAGGATCGAGTCCTGGTCGTTCCCGACGTCGCGGACGGCGGTCACCCCGAAGGCGAGGTAGCGGCGCACCGCCCAGCGCTCCACCTGCGCGTCGGCGTCGATGAGCCCCGGGATCACGAACTTGCCGTGGAGGTCGACGACCTTCGCGGTCTTGGGGATCGGGAACGTCGCCGCGGGCGCGATCGTGTCGATGTGCGCCCCCCGGATCACCACCACCTGGTCCGGCAGGGGCGGGGCGTCGGTGCCGTCGATGACCGTCACCCCGACCAGCGCGATCCGGTCCTTGACCGGCTTGGCGCACGCGGCCGCGAAGGCCGCCGCGCACGCCAGCGCGAGCCTGACCGCCCGACGAGTCGTCATGCAGGGGATCCCACCCCGCCTCCCGGCGGGCCGTGACGAGGGAGAGCGGACCATGGCCCCGGCCCGGCCGGAGGCCCCGCTCGCATCAGGGGTTATAACACGGCGGCGGCCCCTGTCGCAACTGGCGGGGTGCCGCGCGTGCGGGACGCCGGGTTATACTGGCCGGATGCCTTCGCGCCGCCGCCGCACCGCCGCCCCCGCCTTCGTGCTCGTGAGCAACCGGGAGCCGGTGGAGCACCAGTTCGCCCCGGACGGATCGGTCACCGCCTCCCGTCCCGCCGGCGGCCTGGTCACGGCGCTGCAGCCGGTGGTCGAGCGCGCAGGCGGCACCTGGGTGGCGTGGGGGAGCGGCTCCGCCGACTTCGCCGTCGCCGACGCGCACGGTGTGGTCGGCGTCCCGCCCGAGGCGCCCCGGTTCCACCTCCGCCGGATCCGCCTCACCGACGACGAGCTCGACGGCTACTACCTCGAGACCGCCAACCGCGCCCTCTGGCCGCTCTGCCACTACCAGTTCCAGCACTTCGCGTTCGACCGCGCCGCGTGGCGGGTCTATCGCCAGGTGAACGAGCGCTTCGCCCGCGCCGCGCTCGCCGCGGTGGGGAAGGGCGAAGGCGTGATCTGGGTCCAGGACTACCACCTCGCCTGCGTTCCCGGCTTCCTGCGGCAGGCGGCGGGGCGCCGGCTCTTCGTCCACCAGTTCTGGCACATCCCGTGGCCCGGCCCCGACGTGCTCCGCGCCCTGCCGGTCGCCCGCCGCCTGGTGGAGGACCTGCTCGGCAACGACCTCCTCGTGTTCCAGACCCAGCGCCACCAGCTCAACTTCATGGCCAGCGTGGCCGACCTCCTGCCGAAGGCCCGGGTGGACTGGGACCACGGCACGGTGGAGTGGGCCCGCCACCGGACCACCGTCCGCGCCGTGCCGATCTCGGTGGACGTCGCCGCGCTCGAGCGCCGCGCCGCCCGGCGCGAGGTGCAGGCGGAGGCCCGCCGGCTCCGCCGCCGGCTCGTGCCGCCCCGCGGCCAGCTCATCCTCGGCGTGGACCGGGTGGACTACACCAAGGGGATGCGCCGCCGGTTCGACGCCTTCGCGCGGCTGCTCGAGATCCATCCCGAGCTCCGCGGCCGGGTCACCTTCCTGCAGGTGGCCCCGCCCTCGCGCTCGGGGATCCCCGCCTACGCCACGCTCCAGGCCGAGCTCCAGTCGGTGGCGCACCGGATCAACGCCCGGTTCGGCACGCCGTCGTGGAAGCCGGTGGACCTCCGGCTCGAGGCCTTCGGGCCCGAGGCGCTCGCCGCCTGCTACCGCGCCGCCGACGTCTGCTTCGTCTCGTCGCTACAGGACGGGATGAACCTCGTGGCCAAGGAGTTCATCGCCTGCCAGCGCGGCGGCGACGGGGTGCTGGTGCTGAGCGAGTTCGCCGGCGCGGCGGAAGACATGGCGGGCGCCGTGCTCATCAACCCGTACGACGTGGGGAGCACGGCGGAGGCGCTGGCCCGGGCGCTCAAGATGAGCCCGCGCGAACGGGCGGTCCGCCTGGCCGCGATGCGCCGCCAGCTCCGCGGCCACACCATCCACGACTGGACCGAGACGATCCTCCGCGAGGTGGACCGGCTCCGGAGGCGCCGCTGATCCCGCTCGGCCGGTTCCCGCTCGCGGCCCTCGACGGCGCGGGGCCGCTCATCCTCTTCCTCGACCTCGACGGCACGCTTGCCCCATTCGTCGCCGACCCCGCCGACGCGCGGGTGCCGGCGCCGGCTTGGCGCGCCATCGCCCGGCTCCGGCGCGCGGGGCATACGGTGGTGCTGGTCTCCGGCCGCCGCGCCCGCGACGCCGCCCGCGTCGCCGGCGTCGCCACCGACGGCGTGCTCGGCAGCCACGGCGCCGAGTGCCTCCGCGGCGCACGGGTGACCCCCTGGCTCGGCCGCGTCGGCGACCGCCGCCGCGTGGCCGCCGCCGCCGCCCGGATCCGCTCGGCGCTGGCGGGTCATCCCGGCGTCCGCCTCGAGGACAAGACCTGGAGCCTGGCCGTGCACTTCCACTCCGGCCCGGCCCGGGTGCGCGAGCTCGCGCGCCGCGTCCGCCGCGCGGCCGCCGACCCACGCCTCGTCGTGAAGGCGGGACGCCAGGTGGTGGACGTCCGCCCTCGCGGCATCGACAAGGGCCGCGCGGTGCGCCGCTGGCTCGGCCCCCGGCCCCCGCGCGGTCGCGTCCTCTGCGCCGGCGACGATACCACCGACCGCGACGCGTTCCGCGCCGTCGCCCCGCTCGGATGGACCATCGCGGTCGGCCGCCACGTCACCGGCGCGCGGTACCGCGCCGCGGGGCCGGCGGCGTTCGCCCGCTGGCTGGTCCGGCTCTCGGAGCGCCTCGCATGACCGCCCCGGCCATTGCCGACTACGGCCTCATCGGCGACCTCCGCACCGCCGCCCTCGTAAGCCGCGACGGCGGCGTGGACTGGTGCTGCCTCCCGCGCTTCGACAGCGGAAGCGTGTTCGGCGCCATCCTCGACCCCGACCGCGGCGGCACCTGGACCATCCGCCCGGCGGGTCCATATACGTCCGCGCAGCGCTACCGCCCCGGCACCAACATCCTCGAGACGGTGTTCGAGACGCCGGACGGCGGGCGTGTCGAGCTCACCGACTTCATGCCGGTGACGCCCGACGGGCGCCCCGACGGCCCCCACCCCGAGATCCACCGCCAGCTCCGCGGCGTCCAGGGAGCGGTCGAGATGGAACTGGTCTTCGACCCGCGCTTCGAATACGGCACCCGCGGCACCCGGCTCGAGGTGCTGGGCGCCGGGATCTTCGCCTCCGACCGCACCGACCAGGTGGTCACGCTCGCGAGCGCCCGCCCCTTCGACTGGACGGTCGGCGCGGCCGGCGCCCGCGCCCGCTTCGTGCTCGAGAGCGGTGACGCCCGGTGGTTGGTGCTCCGCTACGACGACGACGACGTCCATCCGGTGGACCGCTACAACAGCGCGGCCAAGCTCGCGGCCACCGAGGCGTTCTGGCTCGGCTGGACCGGCGCCATCACCTACGCCGGCCCGTGGCGTGAGGCCGTCGAGCGCTCGGCCCTGGTCCTCAAGCTCCTCACCCACGCCGAGACCGGCGGCATCGTGGCGGCGCCCACCACGTCGCTCCCCGAGGTCATCCCCGGGGGACGCAACTGGGACTACCGCTTCGTCTGGCTCCGCGACGCGGCGTTCGCCCTCGCCGCCCTCGACGCGGTGGGCCAGCACGCCGAGGCCGACGAGTTCATGCGGTTCCTGAAGAGGGTGTGCCGCCACGAGGGCGGGGGACACCTGCAGATCATGTACGGGCTCGACGGTCGCCGCGACCTGGTCGAACGCCCGCTCGATCACCTCGCCGGCTACCGCGGCGCCCGCCCGGTGCGGGTCGGGAACGGCGCCGCCGGCCAGCTCCAGCTCGACGTGTACGGCGAGGTGATCGCCACGGCGGACATCTGGCGGCGCCGCCACCCGATGTCCGACGGCGCGTGGCGGATCCTGCGCGGGATGGTGGACTGGGTGAGCGGCAACTGGCACCGCCCCGATTCGAGCATCTGGGAGGTGCGCGGCGAGCCGCGGCACTACGTGTTCAGCAAGGTGATGAGCTGGGTGGCGCTCGATCGCGGCCTCCGCATCGCGGCCGACCTCGGGCTCCCGGCCGACACGGT
>CAMLHU010000053.1 GCA_946479825.1 uncultured Gemmatimonadota bacterium | reverse complement strand
CGACGCGCACCGGGAGGCGTTCGACGCCGCGGCGGAAGGGTGCCTCGGCATCACGATCCACGCGGGTGAGGCGGCCGGTGCCGACTCCATCGCCCGGGCCATCCATCGCTGCCACGCCGACCGGATCGGCCACGGGACCCGGCTGCGCGAGGACCCGATGCTCCAGGCCTACGTGCGCGATCGGCGCATCGTGATCGAGACCAATATCACCAGCAACGTGCAGACGCGGGTGGTGGCCCGGCCGGAGGAGCATCCCGTGCGCGGCTACCTCGCCGCCGGCCTCGCGGTGACGCTCTGCACCGACAGCTGGCTGATGAGCGGCACGTCGCTCACCCACGAATACTGGCTGGCGCACACCGCCCTCGGCCTGGGCCGGGCGGAGCTCGACCGGATGATCCTCTGCGGGTTCGAGGGGGCGTTCCTCCCCTGGCCCGAGAAGCAGGCGCTCGTCGCGCAGGTGCGCGAGGAGCTGCAGGCGGTCTGAACGGCGGCGTGCCGCCGACCCTTCACCACAACCGAGGCCCTTCGATGTCCACGTTCCGTCGGGGATGGTCCACCGCGGCCGGCCGGCTGCTCGCCGCCGCCGTCCTGCTCGCCGTGTGCCTGGCCGCGCCGTGGGTGGTGCCGGGCGCCACCGGCCACGCCGCGGGGGCGCTGCTCGCGCAGCAGGTCCCGGCGGCGGCCGCCCCCGCCGCGGCGCAGCCCGCCCCGCCGCAGTTCAGCGACCAGGCCACCCACACGCCGTTCGCGCAGCGGCTGAGCGGGCTCCTCGGGCTCGCGCTCATCGTGGGCGTGGGGGTGCTGTTCTCCTCGAAGCGGCGCGCCATCAAGTGGCGCATCATCGCCTGGGGGCTCGGACTGCAGTTCGCCTTCGCGATCTTCGTGCTCCGGATCCCGTTCGGCCAGCACCTCTTCCGCACCCTCGGCGACTTCGTCACCAAGGTCCTCGGCTATTCCTACGCCGGCTCCCAGTTCGTCTTCGGCGAGCTCGGCAAGCAGGGGTCGAGCCTGGGGGTGATCTTCGCCTTCCAGGTGCTGCCGGCCATCATCTTCGTCTCCGCGCTCTTCGCCATCATGTACTACCTCGGCATCATGCAGGTGGTGGTCCGCGCGTTCGCGGCCGTGATGAGCCGGGTGATGGGGGCGAGCGGCGCCGAGAGCCTCAACGTCGCGGCCTCGATCTTCATGGGACAGACCGAGGCGCCGCTCACCATCCGCCCGTTCCTGCCGACGATGACGCAGTCGGAGCTGATGACCGTGATGACGTCGGGGATGGCGCACATCTCGGGGTCGATCATGGCGGCGTACATCGCCTTCGGGATCGAGGCCCGGCACCTGCTCACCGCCGTCATCATGACCGCCCCCGGCACCATCATGATGTCGAAGCTGTTCGAGCCCGAGACCGAAGTGCCGGAGACGATGGGCAAGCTCCAGCACGAGATCCCGCGCACCGACGTGAACGTCGTCGACGCCGCGGCGCGCGGGACGAGCGAGGGGCTCCACCTGATGCTCAACGTCATCGCGATGCTCATCAGCTTCCTGGCGCTGGTGGCGCTCGCCAACGGCGCGTTCGGCTGGATCCACGGCTTCCTGCCCTGGTTCCCCCAGGACCTGCAGACCATCTTCGGCTGGGTCGGCCGGCCGGTGGCCTGGGCGATGGGCGTCCCGTGGAAGGACAGCGGCGTCGTGGGCGGGCTCCTCGGCACCCGCGCGGTGCTGAACGAGTTCATCGCCTTCTCGCAGCTCGGGCCGCTCAAGGCCTCGCTCGACCCGCGCTCGTTCGTCATCGCGAGCTTCGCGCTCGCCGGGTTCGCCAACATCAGCTCGGTCGGCATCCAGATCGGCGGCATCGGCGCGCTGGCGCCGAACCGCAAGGGCGACCTCGCCAAGCTCGGCTTCCGCGCGATGCTCGCCGGCACGCTCGCCAACTTCCTCTCCGCGACGATCGCGGGGATGCTGCTCTGACCGGAGGCACCGTGTCCGATCCCGTCACCGCCGCCGCCGACGTCGTCCGCGCCCGCCTGGGCGACCGCCGCCCGGCCCTTGCGATCGTCCTGGGCTCGGGACTGGGCCACCTCGCCGAGCGCATCGCCGGCGCGGTGCGCATCCCGTACGCCGAGATCCCGGGCTTCCACGTGCCCACGGTGCAGGGACACAAGGGCGAGCTCGTGGCCGGCACCCTCGCCGGCCAGGCGGTGATCGCCCAGAGCGGACGGTTCCACGCCTACGAAGGGCACTCGGCCGAGGTGACGGTGCTGCCGGTGCGGGTGTTCGCCGCGCTCGGCGTGCGCACGCTGCTGCTCACCAACGCGGCCGGCGGCATCCGCCGCACCTTCCGCCCCGGCACGCTGATGCTGATCAGCGACCACCTGAACCTCACCGGCCGGAACCCGCTGGTCGGCCCGGTGCGCCCTGGGGAGGAGCGCTTCCCCGACATGACCGACCCCTACGACCGCGGCCTCCGCGAGATCGCGCGGCGGGTGGCGGTGGAGCGCGGGGTGCGGCTCGAGGAAGGGGTGTATGCGGGGTTGCTCGGCCCGACCTACGAGACGCCCGCGGAAGTGCGAATGCTCGAGAAGCTCGGCGCCGACGCCGTCGGGATGAGCACCGTGCTCGAAGTGATCGCCGCGCGGGCCCAGGGGATGCGCTGTCTTGCCATCTCCACCGTGACCAACCCGGCCGCGGGGATCTCACCCACGCCGCTCAGTCACAAGGAAGTGATGGAGGCCGCCGAGGCGGTGAAGGGAGAACTGGGGAACCTGGTGGAAGGGATCGTAGAGGCGGTGAGCGGTAAGCGGTAAGCGGTGAGCGGGAGGGGCGGATCGGCCTGCTCACCGCCTACCGCTCACCGGCACGAAGTGGTTCACCGGCCCGTGTCCGGCGCCGAGTCCTGGCGCCGCGGAAATGGCCCGGGCGAGGAAGTCGAGGGCGTCGGTGACGGCGGTCTCGAGGTCGCGGCCGAGGGCGAGGCCGGCGGTGATGGCGGCGGAGAGGGTGCAGCCGGTACCGTGAGTGGAGGTCGTGGCGATGCGGGGACGCGCATAGCGGCGCACGGCGCTCGGCGTCACCAGCACGTCCACCACCTCGCGGCCTGCCAGGTGGCCGCCCTTGACCAGCGCGGCACGGGCGCCGAGATCGACGAGTCGCCGGCCGGCGACCTCCATCTGCGCCGGGTCGCGGACCGGGAGGCCGGTCAGGACTTCGGCTTCATCGAGGTTCGGGGTCACCACGAGGGCGAGGGGGACGAGCCGGTCGCGAACCGCCGCTTCGCCGGCGGGGTCGAGCAGTCGGTGACCGGAGGTCGCGACCATCACCGGGTCGAGGACGTAGCGGCTCCAGCCGCGCTCCCGGATCGCGTCGGCCACCGTCTCGACGATGGGCGCGGTGGCGAGCATCCCCGACTTGAGCGCCGCGGGCGGGAGGTCGTCGGCCACCGCGCCGAGCTGGGCCCGGACCATCGCGGGCGAGACCGGCTCCGCGGCCCGGACCTCCACCGTGTTCTGGGCGGTGAGCGCCGTGACGACCGACGTGCCGAACACGCCATATTGATGGAAGGTCTTGAGGTCGGCCTGGATGCCGGCGCCGCCGCCGGAGTCCGACCCCGCGACCGTCAGCGCGACCGGCAGGTGTCCGTGCTGCATCCGTGCTCCCTTCGCCGGCCCCGCGGGGCCCGGGCATCGTCATGACCGCTCTGGTGACCACCATCCGCGACCTGCACCGCCGCAAGGCTCGCGAGCGCCGCGCGCTCGCGCTCGCCGAGGGGGTGCGCCTGGTGGAGGAGGCGCTGGCGGCCGGCGTGGCCATCACGGGCGCCGTGACCGCGCCCGCGCTGGAAGCTACCCCGCGAGGGCAGGCGCTCAAGGCGGCGCTCGCGCGCGCCGGCGTGGCGGTCGAAGAAGTGGGCGACGCCGAGCTCGTCGAGCTGGCGGACACCGAGCACCCGCAGGGGGTGGTGGCGGTGGTCACGCCACGGGCGTGGACCCTGGCCGACATCCGCCCGACGCCGCTGCACCCCGTGCTCGCGCTCGACGGCGTGCAGGATCCCGGCAACGTGGGCACCATCCTCCGCACCGCGCTGGCGCTCGGCGCCTCCGGCGTCGTGGCGCTCCCGGGGACCGCGGATCTGTGGGGCCCCAAGGCGCTGCGCGGCGCGATGGGCGCGCCGTTCCGGCTCCCCGCCGTGCATTCGCGCGACGAGGAGTTCCTGGCCTGGGCCGGCGAGGCGGGCGCCGAGCTCTGGTCCACCGACGTCGCGGGCGAGGACATCCGCCGGCTCGGTCCCCCGGCACGGCCCGCGGCGATCCTGCTCGGGACCGTGGGCGCGGGGGCGCTCGGCGAGCTCGCCGCCCGCGCCGCGCGGCGGGTGGCCATCCCGATCGGCGCCGGCGCCGAGTCGCTCAACGTGGCGGTGGCGGCCGGCATCCTGCTGCACGAGGTGACGCGTGGACGGTGACGTGATCGTGCGGGTCTTCGGCTTCCTGCTGGGCGCGGTGCTCGGCAGCTTCCTCAACGTCTGCATCCTGCGGTGGCCGGCCGAGCAGTCGGTGGTCCGGCCCCCGTCGCGCTGCCCGAAGTGCGGGTACGGCCTCCGGTGGTACGACAATGTGCCGGTCGTCTCGTGGCTGCTGCTGCGGGGGCGGTGCCGGAAGTGCCGGGCGCCTATCTCGGTCCAGTATCCGCTCGTCGAGCTCGCGACGGCGCTCATCTGGGGCGGACTCGTCTGGTGGCACGGGCCGTCGCTCGAGACGCTCCGTGGCGGGGTGTTCCTCACGATCCTGCTGGGCATCGCGATGACCGACGCCCGCGAGTACATCATTCCCGACGAGTTCTCGCTCGGCGGGCTCGCGCTCGGCATCGCCCTCAGCCTGCCGGGCGGGTTCCGCGTCATCGGCGGGGCGCTCTTCGGCGCGGCGCTGGGCTTCTCGCTCCTCTGGCTGGTCGGCTATCTCGGCCGCGCCGCCTTCAAGGAGGAGGCGATGGGCGGCGGGGACGTGAAGATGATGGCGATGGTCGGCGCCTTCACCGGCTGGACCGGCGTCCTCCTCACCATCTTCCTGGGCTCGCTGCTCGGCTCGATCGTCTTCGCGCCCGTCGTGTTCAGCCCGAACAAGAAGAAGCACGTGCCGTTCGGCGTCTTCCTCGCCATCGGCGGCGTGGCGACCTGGCTGTTCGGCGGGGCGATCGTGGACTGGTACCGGGCCATCGCCTTCGGCCGATGAGGCGGGTCCTCCTCGCGCTCCTGGCGCTCGCCGCCTGCCGCGGACGGCCCCCCGCCACGCCGGGCGACGCCGAGTTGCGGCACCTGGTGGACTCGCTCGCGCCGTCGGTGGAGCGGGCCACCGGCCTCGCCTTCCGGAAGCTGCCGCGGGCGCGGATGATCTCACGGGCCGAGCTGCGCGCCTACCTCGAAGGGAAGTTCCGGCAGGAGTTCCCGGGGAACCGGCTGCGCGACCTGCAGGACGTGTATCGCCTCCTCACGCTCATCCCCGACAGCCTCGACCTCGGCAAGCTGTACCTCGGCGTGCTCACCGAGCAGGTCGCGGGGTTCTACGATCCGGACTCCGCGGCGTTCTTCGGCGTCGAAGGGGCGCCGCCCGGGTTCCGGGTCACCACGATCGCCCACGAGCTGGTCCACGCGCTGCAGCACAATTACGTGCCGCTCGACTCGATCCTGGCCGCGCGGGGCGACGCCGACCGGCTGCTCGCCGCGCAGGCGGTGCTCGAGGGCCAGGCCACGCTGGCGATGGTCCGGATGCAGCCGGGGATCGGCGACCGGGTGCTCGACCCGGAGTTCTGGAGCCAGGCCCGCGACCAGCTCGCCGCCGCCCAGCAGGGGATGCCCGCCTTCGCCGCCGCACCCCGCGTGGTCCGCGAGGACCTGGTGTTCCCGTATATCGCGGGCGCCGAGTTCATCCGCTGGTGGGTGACCACGCATCCGGATTCGGAGCCGCCGTACGGCGCCCGGATGCCGCGGAGCAGCGAGCAGATCCTGCTCCCGTCGCATTACGTGGCGCACGACGAGCCGGTCGCGGTCCGGTTCTCGGGCGGCCCCGCCGACTCGACGTATTCGGACGACATCGGCGACTTCGAGACCCGGATCGTCCTGGCGGAGCTGCGGCACCTGCCCGAGGTGCCGACCAAGGTCGCGCTCGGCTGGGGCGGCGACCGCTACGTGCTGTATGAGCCGGCGTCGGGCGGACCGGCCCTGGTGTGGGTGGCGGTGTGGGATTCCCCCGCCGCGCGCGACGCGTTCCTCCGTGACGCGCGCGCTCCGTGGACGGCGCGGGCCCGGCCCGGCTATCGCCTCACCCTCGACTCGCTGTCGGTGGACGGCCGGCCCGCCACCCGTTTCGTGCACGCGCCCGTCGCCTGGCGCGGCTGGGCCGAACTCCCCGTCGCGCACCTCGCCGGGCGGTAACGCCGCCCGCCCGCTCCTGCCATATTCGGTGGATGCCGGTCGAACCCGGAGCCACCGCCCTCCTCCTCACCGTCGTGGGGATCCTGCTCGCCGCGAGCGTGCTCGTGAGCCGGGCCGGGGCGCGCACCCACGTCCCGGTCACGCTGCTGTTCCTGTGCATCGGGCTGCTGGCCGGTTCCGACGGCATCGGCCGCATCGTCTTTGCCGATTACCACACGTCGTTCCGGCTCGGCATCGTCGCGCTGGCCCTCATTCTCTTCGACGGCGGGCTCAACACGCCGGAGGACGCCGTGCGCGAGGCGTGGCGGCCGGCGGCCCTGCTCGCGACCGTGGGCGTCGCGGCCATCGCGGGGCTCGTCGGGCTCGCCGCGCACCTCTTCGGCGTGCCGTGGCCGGCAGCACTGATCCTGGGGGCGGTGGTCTCCTCCACCGACGCTGCGGCGGTCTTCAACACCCTGCGCCAGAGCGGGATCCAGCTCAAGCGCCGGGTCGGGGCCATCCTCGAGCTCGAGTCGGGACTCAACGACCCGATGGCGGTGATCCTGACGATGGCCGCCGTCGGCGAGGCCGTCCGCCCCGGCCGCGCCAGCGTCGGCGCGCTCGTCGCGCAGGTGGCGCTGCAGCTCGCCATCGGGCTCGCGGGTGGCGCGCTGGTCGGCCTCGGCGGGCGGCGGCTCCTCGGGCGCGTCCGGCTCCCGGCCAGCGGCCTCTACGCCGTGCTCACGCTGGCCCTCGCCGCGCTCGGGTTCGGCGTCACCACCCTGGCCGGCGGGAGCGGGTTCCTCGCCGTGTATGTCGCGGGCGTCTTCCTCGGCGCGCGCCACCTGCCGTATCGCGCCAGCCTCCTCCGGATCCACGACGCGCTCGCGTGGCTGGGGCAGGTCGCGATGTTCCTCCTGCTCGGGCTCCTGGCCGCGCCCGCGCGCCTGGTCGAGGTCGCGGCGCTCGGGGCCGCGGTGGCCGTCGTCCTCGCCGTCGTGATCCGGCCGCTCGTGGTGACGCTGCTGCTCACGCCGTTCGGCGGGCCGTTCCGCGAACGGGGTTACATCGGGTGGGTGGGCCTCCGCGGAGCGGTGCCGATCGTGCTCGCGACCTTCCCCGTGCTCCTCGGCGTCCCGGGGGCGGAGCGGATCTTCGACCTGGTGTTCTTCGTGGTGGTGGTGAGCGCGCTCATCCCGGGCGCCACGGTCGCCTGGGTCACCGGACGCCTCGGCCTCGAGCGCCCCGAACCGCCCCGGCCCCCCGCGATCCTGGAGATCGAGTCGCGCCAGCCGCTGTCAGGAGCGCTCCTCAGCTACACCGTGGATCCCGCCCTGCCCGTGGCCGGGGTGCCGCTCAGCGACCTGCCGCTGCCGGAGGGGGCGGCGGTGGCGCTGGTGGTCCGGGGGCGGGACCTCCTGCCGGGGCGTGGGGGGACCGTCCTCGAGCCGGGCGACCACGTCTACCTCATTGTCCG
The DNA here is from genome assembly GCA_946479825.1 of uncultured Gemmatimonadota bacterium. Next base: position 2,440 of record CAMLHU010000053.1, on the reverse strand, counting down.
GCCTGAAGATGAGCCGCTCATCGAGCTCATGTTCGGGCGCTCGGAAGAGGGGTGACGGACGACGCCGGCGGGGGGTGCCGAGCCTTGTCCGGGTGTCGTAACCTCGCTATACTTCTGGGCTTATGTTCGACGAGCTCTCCGGGAAACTGACCGCCACGCTCCAGAAGCTCACGGGGCGCGGTGTGCTGACCGAGGAGGCCGTTCGCGAGGGGCTCCGCGAAGTGCGCCGGGTGCTGCTCGAAGCGGACGTGAGCTTCGAGCTGACTCGGGAGTTCCTCGAGCGGGTCCAGGAAAAGGCCGTCGGGGCGCTGGCGCTCAAGAGCGTCCGGCCCGGGCAGCAGATCGTCAAGATCGTCCACGACGAGCTCGTGGCGATGCTCGGGGAGCGGCAGGCGCCGCTCGCCTTCGCGTCGGTGCCGCCGACGGTCATCCTGCTGGTGGGGCTGCAGGGCTCGGGCAAGACGACCACCGCGGGGAAGCTCGCGAAGCGGCTCAAGCTCGAGCAGAAGGCGCCGTTCCTCGTGGCCGCCGACGTCTATCGGCCCGCCGCGGCGGAGCAGCTGCAGACGCTGGCGGCCAAGGCCCAGGTGGGCGTGCACGCGGAGCCGGGGTCGACCGACGTCGTCGGGATCGTGCGGCGCGGGATCGAGGCGGCGGGGAAGGCCCGGGCGCGGACGGTGCTCGTGGACACCGCCGGCCGGCTGCAGATCGACGCGGAGCTGATGGACGAACTCCGCGCGCTCAAGGCGGCGGTCTCCCCGCACGAGGTGCTCTTCGTCGCGGACGGCATGACCGGCCAGGACGCCGTGCGGAGCGCCAGCGGGTTCCACGAGGCGCTGGGACTGACCGGCGTGGTGCTCACCAAGATGGACGGCGACAGCCGCGGCGGCGCGGCGCTGTCCATCTACGGGGTCACGAAGGCGCCGATCAAGTACATCGGCACCGGCGAAGGGCTCGACGGGCTCGAGCCGTTCCATCCCGAGCGGATGGCCGGCCGGATCCTCCAGCAGGGCGACGTGCTCACGCTGGTCGAGAAGGCCCAGCAGTCGGTGGACCAGGCCGAGGCCGAGCGCCTGGCCAAGAAGGCGGTCTCGAAGAAGGGGATGGACCTCCAGGATTTCCTGGCGGCCATGAAGCAGATGCAGGCGCTCGGCCCGCTCAAGGGCGTGCTCGGGATGCTGCCGGGGATGAACGCGAAGGCGCTGGCCAAGGCCAACGTGGACGAGAAGCGGCTCAAGCACGTCGAGGCCATCGTGCTTTCGATGACGCCGAAGGAGCGCCGCGACCCCGACCTGATCAACGGCTCCCGGCGCGCGCGGATCGCCAAGGGCGCGGGGCGGCCGGTGCAGGAAGTCAACCAGCTGCTGGCGCAGTTCGGCCAGATGAAGAAGTTCATGAAGTCGGCGGGAAAGCCCGGGATGAAGCTGCCGTTCGGGCCGCGATTCCCCGCCTGAAGTCCACACGACCGAGGAGCAGGGCAATGGCAACGAGGATTCGTCTGCGTCGGGTCGGCCGGAAGGGCGTTCCCCTCTACCGCATCGTGGTCGCGGAGCGGGAGAAGGCCCGGGACGGCCGGTTCATCGCCACCCTGGGGGAGTACAACCCCAAGGCGAAGACCGCCGCGGAGAAGGTGAAGGTCAACGTCGAGCAGGCGCAGGCGTGGCTCGCCAAGGGCGCCACGCCGAGCGACACCGTGGCCGCGCTGCTCAAGGCCGCCGGCGTCGAGCTCGCGTCGGCCTGACGTGGCCGCACCCCGCCACCTGGTGGTGGGGCGGCTCAGGAAGCCGCACGGACTCAAGGGGGAGTACACCGTCTTCCCCCTGACGGACCGGCCCGACGAGGTCTTCGTCCCGGGCCGGACGCTCGAGCGGATGGACCTGGCGGGCACCGCGCTCGGCCCGGTCGAGGTGGAGGCGGCGCGGCCGTACCACCGCGAATGGCTGATCCGGTTCCGGGGAGACCTCGACCGTGGACTCCTCGATGGGTGGCGGGGCCAGTTCCTGGCCTCGGAGGCGGCGGACCTGCCGCCTCCCGCCGACGGAGAGGTGTACCTCCACGAACTCGCCGGCTTCAGCGTGCGCGACGTGGCGGGAGCGGCCCTCGGGATCGTGAGCGCAGTCTATGAGGTCCCCCAGGGCCTGATGATCGAAGTGCAGGGACCGAAGCGCGAATTCCTGCTGCCGTACCGCAAGGAATTCGTCACCGGGGTGGACCGCGCGGCGCGGCGGCTCACGGTGGTGGTGCCCGAGGGCCTGGCGGACTGACCCGGGCGTGAGGGGGGCGCGATGCTGACGATCAACGTCGTGACCCTGTTCCCCGAGGCGTTCGAGCCGTGGCTCGCGGCGAGCATCCCCGGGCGCGCGGCGGCCGCCGGCAAGGTGCGGTTCCGGCTGGTGCAGCTCCGGGACTTCACCCACGACCGGCACCGGACGGTGGACGA
>CAMLHU010000052.1 GCA_946479825.1 uncultured Gemmatimonadota bacterium | reverse complement strand
TGGCTTAGAAGCAGCCATTCCTTTAAAGAGTGCGTAATAGCTCACCAGTCCAGCGTAGCCGCGCCGATAATGGTCGGGACTTCAAGCCACCCGCCGAAGCTATGTCTTTCAGGCGCAAGCCTGGAGGGGTAGGGGAGCGTTCCCAGAGCAGTGAAGCCGGGGCGGAAGCCTTCCGGTGGAGCGATGGGAAGTGAGGATGCCGGATTAAGTACGCGAGAAACAGGGTGAAAACCCCTGTCACCGTAAGCCTAAGGGTTCCTGAGCCATGTCGATCAGCTCAGGGTCAGTCGGTCCCTAAGCCGAGGCCGAGAGGCGTAGGCGATGGAAAACGGGTCAACATTCCCGTACCGATGCTGGAACGTTACGAGTCCGAGGAGGGACGCAGGAGCGAGGTTACCGACGGCTGATGGATGCCGTTGCAAGGCGGTAGGCGTTGCCCCGTAGGCAAATCCGCGGGGTTAGCCGAGAACCGATGCCGAAGAGGGCGCAAGCCCTCGCCAAGGGTGGCTGCAGCACACTGCCGAGAAAAGCTTCGCGGACCAGGACCAGTATCGACCGTACCGCAATCCGACACAGGTGGGCGAGGCGAGCAGCCTCAGGTGCTCGAGTGATTTACGGAAAAGGAACTCGGCAAAATGACCCCGTAACTTCGGGATAAGGGGTGCCGGCAGTATGTGACCCGTCAAGGGGAGCAGAGACCGGCCGCAGAGAATCGTCCCAAGCGACTGTTTAACAAAAACACAGGTGTCTGCTAAGGCGTTTTCCAAGCCAACGTATAGACACTGACGCCTGCCCGGTGCCGGAAGGTTAAGGCAAGTCGTCAGCCGCAAGGCGAAGCGACGAACCGAAGCCCCGGTAAACGGCGGCCGTAACTATAACGGTCCTAAGGTAGCGAAATTCCTTGTCGGGTAAGTTCCGACCTGCACGAATGGCGTAACGACTTGGGAGCTGTCTCTTCCGTAAGCTCGGCGAAATAGCAGCATCGGTGAGGATTCCGATTTCCCGCGACAGGACAAAAAGACCCCATGCACCTTTACTACAACCTGTCATTGATTGTCGGTATCAGCTGCGTAGCATAGGTGGGAGCCGTTGATCCCCGGGTTTCGGCTCGGGGGGAGGCAACAGTGAAATACCACCCTTCTTTTACTGACAATCTCACCCAGGCGGCAACACCGCCGGGGACCGTGGCTGGTGGGTAGTTTGACTGGGGCGGTCGCCTCCCAAAGAGTACCGGAGGCGCGCGATGGTTCCCTCAGTGCGGTCGGTAATCGCACGCTGAGTGTATACGCAAAAGGGAGCCTGACTGCGAGCGCGACGGCGCGAGCAGGCACGAAAGTGGGCGTAAGTGATCCGGTGATCCCGTGTGGATGGGTCATCGCTCATCGGATAAAAGGTACGCTGGGGATAACAGGCTTATCGCGCCCGAGAGTTCACATCGACGGCGCGGTTTGGCACCTCGATGTCGGCTTATCACATCCTGGGGCTGGAGAAGGTCCCAAGGGTCCGGCTGTTCGCCGGTTAAAGTGGCACATGAGCTGGGTTCAGAACGTCGTGAGACAGTTCGGTCTGTATCCGTCGTGGGCGTGGGAGCGTTGAGGGATGTCGACTCTAGTACGAGAGGACCGAGCCGAAGCGACCGCTCGTGTACGGGCTGTTCCGCCAGGGGCAGCGCCCGGTAGCGATGTCGCGCAGGGATAACCGCTGAAAGCATCTAAGTGGGAAACCCTTCCCAAGATGAACGCTCCTGGACCTTAAGGTCCCTGAAGGGCCCTGGGAGACTACCAGGTTGATAGGCCGCAGATGCACGGGGCGCGAGCCCTTGAGTCGAGCGGTACTAATCGCCCGTGCAGTTTGATCTCTCCCCATTCTTTCATCACCCGTCCATCCTTGCGATTGTCGCCGCCGGATCCGTCCGGCGGCCTCAGATCGCTGACGACTAGCGCGCAGGGGCCACACCCGTTCCCATACCGAACACGGCCGTTAAGCCCTGCAGCGCCGATGGTACTACGCTCGAGAGGGCGTGGGAGAGTAGGCCGTCGTCAGCACCTCTTCGCCAGGCCCCGGGTCCACACTGTGGATCCCGGGGCTTCGGCTTTTCCGGGAGCCTCGACTGCACCCCGGCCACGACTATCTTCCGCCGATGCCCCGCTGCGGCCACGTCGCCCTCGCCGGTCGGCCCAACGCCGGCAAGTCCTCCCTGCTCAACGCCCTGGTCGGCGAACACCTCGCCATCGTCTCCCCCAAGGCCCAGGCCACCCGCCTGCCGGTGGTCGGCCTCCGGACCGAGGGTGACGTCCAGTACGTCTTCCACGACCTCCCCGGCCTCCTCGACCCCGAGTACCTCCCCCCCGAGCGGATGCGCGAGGCCGCACTCGAGGTGGTCCGGTCGGCCGACGTGATCCTCCACCTCCACCCGGCCCCCGACGCCCCGGCACCGCCGTTCGCCGCACTCGCCGGCCTGGCCGCACCCCCGGCCGCGCCGGTGCTCACCGTCTACACCAAGGCGGACCTCGTCCCCCCCGCACGGCGCGCGGACCCCGCCTTCCAGGCCGCCGACGCCTGCCTCGTCTCGGCCACGACGGGCGAAGGGCTCGAGGCGCTCCTCCGCGCGGTGGCCGAACGGCTTCCCGAGGCGCCGTTCGAGTTCCCCGACGACGAGCTCGGCACCCAGCCGCTCCGCTTCTTCGTCGTCGAGTACCTGCGCGAGGCGGCGTTCGAGACGCTCGAAGAGGAGCTCCCATACGCGTTCACCGCCGAGGTCGAGGAGTTCCGCGAGGACCGGGATCCCGTGTACATTCGGGCGTCCGTCTTCGTCGAGACCGAATCGCAGAAGGCGATCGTGATCGGACGGCAGGGGCGCACGCTCAAGGCGATCGGCACCCACGCCAGGACCAGGCTCGAGGCGCTCATCGGCCGGCCGGTCTATCTCGACTGCTGGGTCAAGGTCCTCCCGAAGTGGCGCCGGAGCGGCGAACACCTGACCCGGTTCGGATTTCCTCCCCCGGCGGAGCACCCGTGAGCCTCCCTGACGACCTCCTGGCCATCCTGGCCTGCCCGAAGTGCCGCGGCGAGCTCGAGTACCGCCGCGAGCCGGAGGAACTGGTCTGCCACGCCTGCGGCCTGGCATATCGGGTCGAGGAAGGCATCCCGGTCCTCCTGATCGACGAGGCTCGCCCCGTCGCCGGCGGCGGTCGCGGCGTTTGACTTGGGGCCGGATGGGGCCTAAGTTTTTGTCCGTCCGTCTCTTACAGGGGCCTGCGGGTGCAGAACCGGCCGTCGATCCTCTTCCACGCCACCGACGGTACCCCGGTTCCCGCACTCGTGGCGGAGTGGGGGGCGTCGAAGGCGTGCCCAGTCGTCGCCATCCCCGCGGCCGATGAGCTCGAGCGGATGCTCCTGCGGGGCACTCCCGGCTACGTGATCGTCGACGGCGCGATCGGGCCCGGTCCGACGGACGCGGTCATCCGGCGGCTCAAGGGCGATCCGTACACGGCGATCACGCCGCTCGCGATCCTGAGCGCGCGTCACGACACGGAGCAGGTGGCGGCGTGGTTCGCGGCCGGGGCGGACGAGGTCCTCACCCCGCTCCTCGAACCGGCCGAGCTCCGCGCCCGGCTCGACGCGATGGCGATCCGGACCGAGCGGGACGTGGCGGTCCATCCGTCCACCCGGCTCCCCGGCACCACGGAGATCGAGCGCGCGATCCGGCGGCGGCTGGCGGACGGCGGCGAATTCGCGGTCTGCTACGCGGACCTCGACCACTTCAAGGAATTCAACGACCGCTACAGCTATTACGACGGCGACCGGGTCATCCTGCTGCTGTCGCGGGTGCTCCACGACGTCGTGACCGGGATGGTGGGCCCGGCGGGGTTCGTCGGTCACATCGGCGGCGACGACTTCATCTTCATCGTGCCGAACACGATGACCACCGAGGTCTGCACCGAGATCCTGGCGGTGTTCGACGCGCTGATCCCGCTGCAGTACAACGACCAGGACCGCCGGGCGGGGTACTTCTTCGGCAAGGATCGGCGCGGCCAGCTGCACCGGGTGCCCCTGATGACGCTCTCCATCGGGATCGTCACCAACCGCAACCGGACGTTCTCGCATCCGGCGCAGCTGAGCGAGCTGGCCACCGAAATGAAGAGCTACGCCAAGACGCTGCCCGGATCGGTCTTCGTGGTGGACCGCCGGTATTCGACCGATGTGCCGGAGCCGGGCGCTCCGGCGCCGACGCTGAGCAACGAGGGTCGCTGAATGAACGTCGCCTGTCCCACGTGCGCGACGACGTACCGAGTCGATCCGGCCAAGGTCCCCGCGGCCGGCCTCCGGGCGCGCTGCGCGGTGTGCGCGGCGGTCTTCCCGGTGAGCAGCAACGGCACCGCCCCGGTGGCCGAGCGTCCGGCCGCGCCGCCACCCGCGGCCCCGATGGCACCGCCAGCAGCCGCGGCTGCGACAGTGCAGGCCACGCCGCCCGCTCCGGAGCCGCCCAAGGCGGCGCCACCTGCGCCGCCGCGTCCCGCCCCCGAACCCCTGCGTCCGTCGATCGCTCCGACCGCGCCCGCCACACCGCCGGCCGGCGGCCGTCCGGCGATCCCGGCCGGGCTGCGTCCATCGGGCATGTTCGCGCCGCCCGCAATGCCACCTGCCGCGGCCCCGCGGCCGACCACCCCGGCGCCGGCCGCACCCCGACCGGCAGCACCGCCTGCCGTGCCGCCCATGGCCCCGCCGCCCGCCGCCGCTGCTCCGGCGGCCGCGAAGCCCCCGGCCGCGCCGGCGGGTCGGCCGATCAATCCGTTCATGTCGCAGGACCCGGCGCAGAAGGCCCGGCGTCTCGCGCGGGCGCTCGTCTCGGACCTCGTGGTCTACGGCACCCAGCGGCGCGACGAGGCGCTCCGGAGCGGTACGCTCAAGGAGGCCTTCGGCGAGGAGATCAAGAAGAGCTGGGAGGAGTACGTGGACCAGGTCGGCAAGGAGATGGCCGAGTCCACCACGTACTTCAACGACGCGCTGAACGAGATCCTGGCCGGCGGTCAGAAGATCTTCTGAGCGTCGGTGTCCTCGCGCGGGACCCCGGGCTCCGCGCCCGGGGTCCCGCGTTGTTTGCGGCGCAGACCGCTCCCGGCGGGGGCGGCCTGCCGGGTATATTTCGGGTGTCCCTGAACGTGGATGACCATGGCTGCGCTTGACGATCGCCTCGAGACCCTGCATTCCCGGCTCACCGAGCTCGGGAGGTTCCTTTGACGTGGACCGGAAGGCCCGGCGCATCGCCGAGCTCGAGGCCCGGCAGGCGGAGCCTGATTTCTGGACGGACCAGGCGAGTGCGCGCCAGGCGGTCCAGGAACTGAAGCAACTGCGGGGGTGGGTCGGACCCTATCGTGACCTCGAGGGGCGGGTCGACGGCGCCCGCGGGATGGCCGAACTCCTCTCGTCGGAGCCCGACGAGGCGATGGCCGCCGAGCTCGCGGCCGAGGCCGGGGCGGTGGAGAGCGCGCTGGAGTCGTTCGAGGTCCAGGCGATGCTGCAGGAGCCCGACGACGCAGGCGACGCGCTGCTCACCATCCACCCGGGCGCGGGCGGCACCGAGAGCCAGGACTGGGCCGAGATGCTCATGCGGATGTATACCCGCTGGGCCGAGCGTCGCGGCTACCAGGTGACGATCCTCGACCTGCTCGCGGCGGAAGAAGCGGGGATCAAGTCCGTCACCCTCGAGATCAAGGGCCAGTACGCCTACGGCTTCCTCAAGGCCGAGAAGGGCGTGCACCGGCTGGTGCGGATCTCGCCGTTCGACTCGCAGGCGCGGCGCCACACGTCGTTCGCGTCGGTGTTCGTCTATCCCGACGTGGACGACACCATCGAGGTCGAGATCCGCGACGAAGACATCAAGATGGACGTGTTCCGGGCCTCGGGGGCGGGCGGCCAGCACGTCAACAAGACCAGCTCCGCGGTCCGGCTGACCCACGTCCCCACCGGGATCGTGGTGTCGTGCCAGCAGGAGCGGAGCCAGACCAAGAACCGCGCCACCGCGATGAAGATGCTCCGGGCCGCGATCTACCAGAAGAAGCTCGAGGAACAGCAGGCGGCCAAGGCGGCCATCGAGGCCACCAAGACCGACAATTCCTGGGGCAACCAGATCCGGAGCTACGTCTTCCAGCCCTATACGATGGTCAACGACCACCGCACCGAGCTCAAGGTCGCCGACATCCAGCGGGTGATGGACGGTGACATCGACCCGTTCATCGAGGCGTTCCTGAAGCGCGACGGGGGCCAGGCCGCATGACGGAGACCCGCTCGTTCGTCGAGGAGGCCCGGCGCCGGAACCTCGAGGCGCTCCAGGCGCGCGGCGTCCGGCCATTCGCCTATCGGTTCGACCGCACCCACACGGCGGCCGAAGCGCTGACGCTCTACGACGACGCCATGGGCGAGGACGGGCCCGAGGTCGCGGTCGCCGGGCGGCTGGTGGCGCTCCGCGACCAGGGGAAGACCGCATTCGCGCACCTCGAGGACGTGAGCGGCCGGCTCCAGCTCTACCTCCGGCGCGACCAGCTGGGCGACGCCTATGCGCTCATCCGCGAGCTCGACCTGGGCGATCATCTCGGCGTCCGGGGCCGGTTGTTCCGGACTCGTGCCGGCGAGGTCACCGTACGCGCGGCCACTGTCGAGCTCCTGGCCAAGTCGCTCCGGCCGCTGCCGCTGGGCAAGCGCAAGGAGGGGGAGGAGGGCGGCACGTTCGGCGGCCTCAGCGACCCCGAGGTCCGCTATCGCCAGCGCTACGCCGACCTGGCCGTGCATCCCGAGGTCCGCGAGGTGTTCCGGGTGCGCGCCAGGGTCATCTCCTACCTGCGCCGGTTCCTCGACGAGCGCGGGTTCCTTGAGGTCGAGACCCCGGTCCTCCAGCCGCTCTACGGCGGGGCGTCCGCCCGGCCGTTCGTGACCCACCACAACGCACTCGACACCGCGCTCTACCTCCGCATCGCCGACGAGCTCTACCTCAAGCGGCTGCTGGTCGGCGGGCTCGAACGGGTGTACGAGATCGGCCACGACTTCCGGAACGAGGGGGTGGACCGCACGCACAACCCCGAGTTCACGATGCTCGAGTGCTACCAGGCCTACGCCGACTATCGCGACATGATGGAGCTCACCGAGGCGATGGTGAGCGGCGCGGTCCGCGAGGGGGCGGGCAGCCTGGTCCTCGAGCGCGACGGCACCCGGCTCGACTTCACGCCGCCCTGGCCGCGCGTCCCGTTCCTGGACGGGGTGGCGCGCACGGCCGGCGTGGACCTGCGCACGGCCACCGAGCCGGAGCTCCGCGCCCGCCTCCGGGCCGCCGGGACCCCGGCCGAGGCGGCCGACGCCCTCGCCGGCGGCCGCCTCCTCGACGAGGTCTTCAAGGTGTTCCTCGAGCCGACCCTGGTGCAGCCGACCTTCGTGGTGGACTATCCCAAGCCACTCTCGCCCCTCGCCAAGGTGCACCGCGACGACCCGTTCCTGACCGAGCGGTTCGAGCTCTTCATTCAGGGCCGGGAGATCGCCAACGCGTTCAGCGAGCTGAACGACCCGGACGACCAGCGCGCCCGGTTCGAGGACCAGGTGCGCCAGCGCCAGGCCGGCGACGAGGAAGCCCAGCAATACGACGCCGACTATATCCGGGCGCTCGAATACGGGATGCCCCCGGCCGGCGGGCTCGGCCTCGGGATCGACCGGCTCGTGATGGTCGTGACCGGTCAGCCGTCGATCCGCGACGTCATCCTCTTCCCGGCGATGCGCCCGGAGGGGGGCGGCGCGTGAGGCCGGGCGCCCCGGGACTGCGGTGCTGAGCGGCCTCCTCGAACTCCTGCGCTGGCCCTCGGCCCTCGAGCGCCGGATCGCCCGCCGCTACCTGCAGGGGCGCCGCCGCAACCGAGGCGCGTCGCTCCAGGCGGTGATCGCGATGGGCGGCGTCGCGGTCGGCGTCACGGCGCTGATCGTCGTGCTCGGCGTGATGAACGGCCTTCGCGACGAGCTCCGCGACCGGATCCTCGTCGCCTCGCCCCACCTGCGCATCCTCACCTACGGCAACGGCCTCCGGGTGGACGACTGGCGCGGCGTCCTGGCCGTGGCGCGGCGCGATCCCGACGTCGTCTCGGCCGCCCCCGAGGTGCTGAGCGAGTCCATCATCAGCGCCGGCGCGGACTACGTGGCCACGGTGCACGTCGTGGGCCTCGAGCCCGACTCGGGGGCCTCGATCAACTCCCTCGCGGCCGCGATGGTCACCGGCGACCTCCGATTTCGGACCACCCAGGCGGGCGTGGACGCCGCGATCGTCCTGGGCCGGCGGCTGGCCACCCGGCTCAACGTCGGGGTCGGCGACGTCGTCCGGCTGGTGCCCCCCGGCGCCGCCAAGGTCAACCGCGCGCTGGGGATGGTGGTCCCGCGGCTCTGGACCTTCGAGATCACCGGGATCTTCGACACCGGGATGTACCAGTACGACGACGGCTTCGCCGTGATGTCGCTCCCGGTGGCCCAGCGATTCACGGGCCTCGGCGACGCCGTCTCGGCGGTGGACCTGCGCGTGCGCGATCCGTGGCAGGCCCCGGCGGTGGGCCAGCGGCTGGTTGACTCCCTTGGATACCCCTACCGCAGCCTCGACTGGCAGACCCAGAACCAGAACCTGTTCGGCGCGCTCGAGCTCGAGAAGCTCGCGATGGGGCTCGTGATCTTCTTCATCATGATCGTCGCCGCCTTCAACATCGTCGGCACGCTCACGATGGTCGTGACCGACAAGACCCGGGAGATCGGCATCCTGCAGGCGATGGGGCTCGGGCGCGGCGCCGTGGGGCGAGTATTCCTGGCACAGGGCGCGGCGGTCGGGGCCACGGGCGTCGCGATCGGGCTGGCCCTGGGACTCCTGGTCGCGGCCGCGGTGGACCGCTGGCGGCTGATCCACATCAATCCCGCCGTCTATTTCATCGATCACCTGCCGGTGCGCATCGAGCCGCTCGACGTCGTGGTGGTGGTCGTCGTGAGCCTCGCGCTGGCCGTCGCGGCCACCATCTATCCGGCCCGGGCCGCGGCGCGCCTCACGCCCGTCGACGCCATCCGCCACGAATGAGCGCGATCCTCGAGGCCCGCGGCCTGGGCAAGGCCTATCCCGAGGGGGACGGCGGGGCGGTGGAGGTCCTCCGGGAGCTCGACCTCGCGGTCGCGGCCGGGGAGTTCGTGGCGATCGTCGGCTCGAGCGGGGCGGGGAAGAGCACGCTCCTGCACCTCCTGGGCGCCCTCGACCGACCGACCGCCGGGGACGTCCTGCTCGAGGGCGAATCCTACGCCGGGCGCCCGGCGGAGGCGCTGGCCGAGCTGCGGAACCGGAAGCTCGGCTTTGTCTTCCAGTTCCATCACCTGCTGCGGGAGTTCACCGCGCTCGAGAACGTCATGATGCCGCTCCTGATCGGCGGCGCTCCCGAGCGCGACGCCTACGACCGGGCCCGTGCCCTGCTGGGCCAGGTGGGGCTCGAGGCGCGCCGCGACCATCGCCCCGCCGCCCTCTCCGGCGGCGAGCAGCAGCGGGTGGCCGTCGCGCGGGCGCTCGTGACCTCCCCACGGGTGGTCCTGGCCGACGAGCCCTCGGGCAACCTCGACGCCCACAATGGGGAGCGCCTGCACGACCTCTTCGTGCGGTTGAGCCACGAGCTCCGGACCGCGGTGGTCGTGGTGACCCACAACCCGGGGCTCGCGGGCCGGGCGGATCGGGTGCTGGCGCTGCGGGACGGCCGGCTCGAGCCGGCGGAGGCGGCGGCCTGATGCAGTGCCAGCAGTGCGGGGAGCGCGAGGCGGTCATCCACCTGACCCAGATCGCCGACCAGCAGGTGACCGTCGTCCACCTGTGCGAGCGCTGCGCCGCGGAGCGCGGATTCGACACCGGCGCCGCCGCCGCCAAGAGCCCGCTCGGCAGCTTCCTGGCCACGCTTTCCGGGCTCACCGACCCCGAGGAGCTGGCCGGCCAGGCCCCCGATCGCTGCCCGACCTGCGGTGGCACGTTCGAGGACTTCAAGGCGTCGGGGCGGCTCGGGTGCGCCGACTGCTATCGGACGTTCGCGGCACCGCTCCGCGACCTGATGCGCCGGCTGCACGGCGCCACAACCCATCAGGGGGAGCGCTATCGTCCAGCGGCGGAAGGGGAATCTCCCGAGCCGGAACCCGATGAAGAGGAGTTGCAGGCGCAACTCCGTCAGGCGATCGCGGACGAGGACTTCGAACGGGCCGCGGAGCTGCGCGACCGACTGCGAGGGCTCCGTGCTTGACCTGAGCCTAATCCCGGACGGCGGGCCCAGCTGGCTCGAAGCCAGCGGCCCCGAGAGCCACAGGTCGGACGAGGCCGTGGACGGTGGGCCCGTACGGCGGTGAGGTGACGACCAGGGACACGCTCCCTTCCGGAAGGTCGAGAGC
>CAMLHU010000051.1 GCA_946479825.1 uncultured Gemmatimonadota bacterium | reverse complement strand
GATCATCTCCACCGGCGCCAACCTCTACCACGACGCGCACTTCGGCCTCGGCCTCCGGCTCCACCGGGGGCGCCACGACGCCGACGACGTGGAGCTCCGTGAGCACGGCGTGGTCCGGATCTACGACATCTTCTTCGACTACGACGTCCTGCTCTCGACCGACGCGTTCGTGCGCGAGGTGTCGGCGCGCCCCGAGTTCCAGCGCGCGATGAGCACCGCGGAGTACCACTACCTCCTCGGCGGCTACCTGCGCGAGCGCGAGAAGGCGCTCGGCCTCACCCGCCGGTCGGTGCTCGCCGCCGCCCACGAGCTCGACGTGCCGATCTACACGAGCTCGCCCGGGGACAGCTCCATCGGGATGAACGTGGCCGAGCAGGCGCTGGCGGGAAGCCAGCTCCGGTTCGACGTGAGCGCCGACGTCAACGAGACCGCCGCCATCGTGCTCGAGGCCAAGCGGAGCGGCGGCAAGAGCGGCGCGCTCATCGTGGGCGGAGGGAGCCCCAAGAACTTCCTGCTGCAGACCGAGCCGCAGATCCAGGAGGTCCTCGGCATCGATGAGCGAGGCCACGACTACTTCCTGCAGATGACCGACGCCCGCCCCGACACCGGCGGGCTCTCCGGCGCCACGCCCGCCGAGGCGGTGAGCTGGGGCAAGATCGACCCGGACATGCTGCCGGGGACCGTGGTGGTCTATATGGACAACACGGTAGCGCTGCCGCTGCTCGCGGCCTACGCGCTCAACCGGCACCCGGCGCGGCCGCTCAAGCGGCTCTACGCCCGGCGCCAGGCGATGATGGACCGGCTGGTCCAGGAATACCGGTCGGCGCTCGAGTTCCGCGACCGCCGCGCCGACGAGGCGGCGGAATCCGCCGGAGCGCATTGAGCGCCACCCCCCGCCCCGAGCCGGCCGATCTCTCGAGCGCGTACCGGTGGTACGCGCTCATCCTGCTGTCCGTGCTGAACCTGCTCAACTATCTCGATCGCAACGTCATCTTCGGGATGTTCGAGCCGATCAAGCACGAGCTGTCCCTCTCCGACGCCCAGCTTGGGTGGCTCGGCTCCGCCTACATCCTGGTGTTCTCCGTCGCGGCGCTCCCGTTCGGCGTCCTGGGCGACCTCCGTTCCCGACGCGCCGTCATCGCCTGGGGGGTGTCGCTTTGGAGCGCCTTCACCGTGGGCGCGGGGCTGGTGCGGAGCTTCGGCCAGCTGTTCTTCACCCGCGCGGCGGTGGGGATCGGCGAGGCGGCGTTCGGGCCCGCGTCGCAGTCGCTCGTGGCCGATTACTTCCCGGGGCGCGGCCGCGCGCTGGCGATGGGGATCCTCTCGGCCGGCCTCTCCATCGGCGGCGTGCTCGGGATCTGGCTCGGCGGGCAGCTGGAGGCGACGTACGGGTGGCGTGTGGCGTTCATGGCGGTGGGGGCCCCCGGATTCATCCTGGCGCTCCTGGCCATCCGCCTGGTGGACCCCACCCGTATCCTCATCCCGGTCTCGGTGACGCGACTGCTCCGTGAACTCGAGGTCGGCGCCGCGACGCTGGTCCGGCAGTTCTCGCCGCTGATCGTGACCTCCGGCCTGGCGGCGCTCCTTGCGCTCGGGCTCGAACTGGTGGAGGGCTCCAACACCAACGCCGACACGATGGTGCTGGCGGGCGGCGTCGCCGTCGGGCTCGCGCTCAACATCCGGCGCTGGGTCCGCCAGATCCGGACCGACCAGATCGACCGGACGCCGTTCGGCGGCCGGGTGTCGGACGTGTTCCAGGAGCTGGTGCGCGGGATCGGCCTGGTGCTCCGGACGCCGACGCTGGTGTACGTCTTCGCGTCGGGCGCGCTGGTCTCGTTCGGGCTCAACGGGATCGTGGGATGGGGGCCGACCTTCGCCAGCCGGGAGCTCGGCTGGACGGCGGCGGAAGCGGCCGCGATCCTCGGCAAGTGGGGGCTGATCTTCGGGACTGCGGGGACGCTCTTCGGCGGGGTGTTCGCGGACTTCCTGAAGCGCTACACCGACGCCGGACGGGTGTGGGCCGTCGCCATCGGCCTGCTGATCGGCGGCGCGCTCGCGCTCTGGCTCCTCACCATCCGCGACCGGGCGCTGTTCGTGCCGGTCTTCAGCGCCGCGTTCTTCTTCCTGACCTGGTACAACGGGCCCATCGCGGCGACGATGTTCGACGTGGCACCGGCCCGCATCAGCGCCACCGTGGTGGGGGCCTACCTGCTCTTCATCCACCTCGCCGGCGACGCGATCGCGCTTCCGCTCGTGGGCGCGCTCTCCGATCGCTTCGGCATCGACCGCGCGATCCTGATCCTGCCGGTCACCTCGATGATCGGCGGCGTGGTGATGCTCGGCGCCCTGGGTACCGTGATGCGAGACTCGATGCGGGTGACGGGCGAGTTCAAGGCGGTGAGCGGTCAGCAGTGAGCGGGGCACGGCCTGCACGCCACAGATGCGTGCCGGCGCCCGCTCACCGCTGACCGCTCACCGCTTACGGCTCCTGCTACTTCGCATTCCGGTAGAACAACTCCACCAGTTCCTCGTACATCGCGTCGCGCTCGGTGGGGTCGGCCGAGGTGATGGCCTGGGTGGCGCAGTGGCGGAGGTGGTTGCCGAGGAGGGTCTTGCCGACCCCGCGGAGCGCCTCCTGCACCGACGCGACCTGGGTGAGGACGTCGGCGCAGTAGCGCTCCTCCTCCACCATCCGCTGCAGTCCCCGGACCTGCCCCTCGATGCGCCGCAACCGGTTGGTCAGCGCCGCCTTGATCTCGGGATCCACCGCGACCGCCTTGCGTTCGCCTTCGTCGGCCCCGCGCCCGCAGGCGCAGGGAAGGATGTCGTAGTCCATCATGCCTCCTTGTTCACCGCTCGCTTCAACCGCAGGCTGTTGCTGACCACTGTCACCGAGCTCACCGCCATCGCGGCGGCGGCGATGGCCGGGCTCAGCCGGAACCCGAACGCCGGGTACAGCACGCCGGCCGCGACGGGGATGCAGACGACGTTGTAGGCGAAGGCCCAGAACAGGTTCTGGCGAATGACCCGGAGCGTCGCCTTGGAGAGCGCGACGGCGCGGGCCACGCCGAGCAGGTCGCCGTGCATCAGGGTGATGTCGGCGGAGGCCATCGCCACGTCGGTGCCGGTGCCCATCGCGATGCCGACGTCGGCCTGGGCGAGCGCCGGGGCGTCGTTGAGCCCGTCGCCCACCATCGCGACCACCGCGCCTTCGCGCTGCAGCCGTTCGACCTCGGTCTTCTTCCCCGCCGGCGACACGCCGGCGCGGACCTCGGAGATCCCGACGTCGCGCGCCACCCGCTCGGCGGCGCGCGGGTGGTCTCCGGTGAGGAGCACCACCCGGAGGCCGGCCTCGCGCAGCTCGCGGACCGCTTCCGCGCTGGTGGCGCGGACCTGGTCCGCGATGCCGACCACACCGGCAACCCGGCCATCCCGGGCCACGAACACCGGCGTCATCCCGGCCTCGGCCAGGCGCTCCCCCTCGGCGCGTGCCTCAGCGACGTCGATCCCGCCCGCCGCGAGATAGGCGGCGCTCCCCACCCGGACCAGCTTCCCCTCGACCGTCGCCGACACACCCTCCCCGCTCCGCACCTCGAAGCCGGTCGCCGCCGGAGCGACGATCCCGCGGGATTCGGCCGCGCGCACGACCGCGCGGGCCAGCGGATGCTCGCTCTGCCGCTCCACCGCAGCGGCGATCCGGAGGAGGTCGTCCTCGCCGCCGGTCATCGGCCGGATCGCGGTGACGGCGGGATGGCCTTCGGTAATGGTGCCGGTCTTGTCGGCCACCACGGCCGTGATCGCGCTGGCGCGCTGCAGCGCCTCGCCGCCGCGGACCAGGATGCCGAGCTGGGCGCCGCGGCCGGTCGAGACCATCACCGCCGTGGGGACGGCGAGCCCCATCGCGCAGGGGCAGGCGATGATCAGCACGGTCACCGCGGAGAAGAGGGCCTGCAGGGCGCGGGGCTCCGGCCCGGCGACGTACCAGATGCCGAACGTGACGGCGGCGATGCCGAGCACCACGGGGACGAAGATCGCCGAGATCCGGTCGGCCAGCTGCTGGATCGGGGCCTTCTGTCCCTGGGCCTCGCGGACCAGCCGGACGATATGGGCCAGCACCGTGTCGCGACCGACGCGGGTGGCGCGCATCCGGAAGGCGCCCTCGCCGTTGACCGTGCCGCCGGTGACTTCGTGGCCCGCCGTCTTCCGGACGGGGATCGGCTCGCCGGTGAGCATCGATTCGTCCACCGCCGACGTGCCGTCCTGGACCACGCCGTCGGTCGGGACGTGCTCGCCGGGGCGGACGAGGAGTTCGTCGCCCACGACCACCGCGTCGAGCGGGACGTCGGTCTCGACGCCGCCGGCGATCCGGTGCGCGGTCTGCGGGCGCAGCTTGATGAGCGCCCGGATGGCGTCCGCGGCCCGGCCGCGGGCCCGGGCGTCGAGCAGGTTGCCGAGCAGGATGAGGGCGATGATCCAGACCACCGCCTCGTAGTACACGTCGGGGGAGAGCCCGCGGGCGCTGAGCCACGCCGACCCGACGGTGGCGGTGACGCTCCAGAGGAACGCGGCGCCCGTCCCCACGGAAATGAGCGTGTTCATGTCGGCGCCGCCGTGGCGCGCCGCGGCCCAGGCGCGGGTGTAGAAGTGGCGGCCCGCCCAGAACACCACCGGCAGCGTCACGGCGAAGAGGATCCAGCGCAGCGCGTCGGCCGAGAGCGCCGCCAGGCCGGGCACGGCGCCGAGCAGCGCGTCGCCCACCGGCATCATCCAGCGCATCAGCGGATCCACCGGCCCGTGGCCCATCTCGAGCCGGGCGAGCGGCATCGAGAGTGCCATCGTCACGACGGCGGCCACGGCGCTCACGGCCAGCTTGTGCCGGAGTTCCCGGCGCTCAGCGAGGTTGGCCTCGTCCTGCGCCGTGACCTGGTCCAGCGGCTCGGCCGAGGGCGCGGGGAGTTCGGCGCCGTAGCCCGTGGCGCGGATCGTCTCGACCAGCGCGGGCTCCGCGGTCACCGCCGGGTCGAAGGTGACCGTGGCCGCGTTGGTCATCAGGTTGACCGTCGCCGAGGCGACACCCGGCGCGCGCTCGAGGGCGCGCTGGACCCGGGCGCTGCACGCCGCGCAGGTCATCCCGGTGACGGAGATCTCTGTCGTTGCCGGCATTACGACCTGCCGCCTTTCACGCGACCGTCGCCCGATACCCTTCGGCGGACACCGCGGCGGCGATCTGGTCGGGCGAGAGCTTGGTCTCGTCGTAGTTGAGCGACGCCTTGCCGATCTGGACCGAGCCGATCTGGACGCCGTTGAGCTGGGTGAGGGCACGGTTCACCGCGTTGAGGCAGTGGCCGCACGACATCCCTTCGATGGTCAGGTTGAGCGACTTCATGGGATCCCCCGCTGGACTGGACGGCTGGATTCCGGCGCCGAAACGCTCCGGGCCGGTGCGAACACGCCGTCATTTTATATAGGGGGTGGGGGTATGTCAACCCCCGGGGGTATGCGCGGGGTGGGGTTCAGCGGGAGGAGGTCTCGGCCTCCGCTTCGTCGCCGCTTCGGGCGCCCCACCGACGGACGGGGCCCTCTTCCGGCAGGATGAACCAGAACGTGCTGCCGCGGGCATAGATCGACTCCGCGCCGATCTGCCCCCCGTGCAGTTCGACGAACCGCTTGCAGAGGGCGAGGCCGAGGCCGGTCCCCTGGACCCGCCGGCTGGGGGAGCTGTCCACCTGGCTGAACTCGACGAACAGCTTACCGATGTCCTCGGGCCGGATCCCGATCCCGTTGTCGCTGACCGCCACCCAGACGGCCCGCCGGGTGAGGTGGCGCGGCGACTCGCCGGCCCGGTCGGACGGCACCGGCAGCGGGGCCTCGGTGGCGAGGGCGCGCAGGACGATCTCGCCTCCTTCCGGCGTGAACTTCGAGGCATTGGACAGGAGGTTGAACAGGATCTGCTGGACCCGCACCGCGTCGGCGAGCGCGTAGAGCGGCGTGTCGGGGAGCTCGAACCGATGGACCTGCTTCCGCGCGAGCCGGAGGCTCTCCGTGTCGGCCGCCGCCGCCCGGATGGCGTCGCGGAGGTCGGTGCGGCTCAGGTCGAGCGTCATCCGTCCCGCGTCGGCCTTGGCCAGGTCGAGCACGCCGTTGATGAGCCGGAGCAGGTGTTTCCCGTTCCGGTGGATGGACTCGAGGAACTCGCGGTGCGGCTCCGCCACCGGGCCGACCTCGCCGGTCAGGAGGAGGTCGGAAAAGCCGATGATGGCGTTGAGCGGGGTGCGCAGCTCGTGCGACACGTTGGCGAGGAGCTCGTCCTTGAGGCGGGTGGCCTGCCGGAGCTCGCGGTTCTTCTCGGAGAGCTCGCGCGCGGTCCGCTGGCTCTCCTCGAACATGTTGGCCCGGTCGAGGCCGAGCGCGGCCTGGTCGGCGAGGGCCTGGAGGAGGTACAGGTCGTCCTCGTGGAACGGACGGCCGCCGCGGCGGTTCATCACGCTGACCATCCCGATCACCATCCCGCCGGACCGGAGCGGCGTGAACACCCCGCTCAGAAGCGCCGCCGGCGTGTCCTCGAATTCGAAGGTCCGCGGATCCGCCCGCATGTCGTTGCTGATCACGGGGTGGTCCTGGCTCACCACCCAGCCCACGATCGAGGCGTCCATCGGCACCAGCCGCTCGACGGCGTGGGCCATCAGTCCGGTGGCGGCCACCACGCGCACGAACCTGGCCTCCTCGGTCACGAGGCCGATGGCGCTGGCTTCGCCGTCGAGCAGTTCCGCGGCGAGCCGCGCGATCTCGTGGAAGATCTCCGCCAGCGGCCGGCCGGAGAGGAGGATCTGGGACAGGTGCCGGAAGGACTCGAGTTCCCGGTTGCGCGCGGCGGCCTGGTCGAGGGCGCGCTGCAGCGCGGCGCGCTCGTCGGACTCGGTGGCGATCGCCCGGCGGCGGGCGTAGAGGCCGAGCGCCGTGGCGACGAGGAGCGCGACGAAGCCGGCGACCGCGTGCCGGTACACCAGGTAGATGCCGATCCAGGCCACGAAAAGCATCGCGGCGATGGCGACGGGCACGCGGCGCCGGCCGAACGCGGCGACGCGGTCGGCGATCGGTCGGGGGGCGGGGGCCGGCGGATCGGGCATCACAGGTAATCTGCCCGCGCCCGCGCGGCGCGCGAGCGGCTATTCGGTGAGGATCTCGTGGAACACGACCTCGCCGGTGGCGATCATCCGGCGGAGGTAAGGGCGGCAGAGCCCGCAGCGCGCGCCGCAGCGGGTGGCTCGGGTCAGCGCAACGAGGTCCCACCCCTCGGCGCGGACCCGCGGGAGGAGCTCGGCGAAGCGCGTGTCCTGACAGACGCAGCGGTCGATGAGCGGCACCAACTTCAAGCTAACCGGTCGGCTGCCGCGCCGGCGAGCGACCGCCCGCCTGGCCGCCGTAGTAGGCCACCTTCCGGGCGAGCTGCCGGATCCGGATGCCGTCGGCCGGGTCGAGCCAGCCCAACAGCTCGCCACGCCGGGTCCACGCCACCGGGTCGCCGTCGGTGCAGGGGGGCGCACCGGCGCGCTCGAGCGCCGCGACGGCGTCGGCGAGCGCCTCGCGGTACCAGGGGAGGAGGAGGTCGGCGGTGATGAGCACGCCGCACGATGGCGTGCACGCGCCACCGCGCGGTAACCGAACGCGCGCAGGGATGGGCGGAACGACGCGTGCTTAGTGCGAGGCGCTGTCCGGGCCGAGGATCGCGTCGAGGCGGAGCCGCGCCGGAGACCCGACCGGAGGAACGCGTCGCGCCGGCGGCGTGGATGCGCGCTCGACGGTCAGGAGAGCGCCGGTCGAGTCGACCAGGAGCGCGACGCGGCTTTCGGCGGGGCCCTGGGAAAGCACGAAGAGGCGGGCGCCCATTCCCAGTGCACGCCACGTGACCGAGAGCGTGTCCCACCTGGCGGTGCGTGGCCGGAGGACTGGGAGGGTCAGCTCGCGACGATCGTCTGGAATGGCGGCGAGGACCGGCGCCAGCTGCTCTTCCATTCCCACGTCGGCCACCGCCCAGCGTCCTTCGGGGCGCGGCCACGAGCGCGTGGTGTCGCCGGCGAGGGTCACGGTGCGGCGGCCGACCGTGACCGATAGCGCCAGGTCTGGAATTCCCGGCGCGGTCCAGAGGACCCGGTAGCTGCGGACCTGGCCGGCGTGAGTCTCTCCCGTCGCCGTGGCCACCCGCCCATCAGCGGTCGCGAGCCCGCTCTCGAGGAGGTCGCCGCTGCGCCGCGAGGTATGCAGTGCCGTCGCGACCGGCGCGAGGGAGGTGGCGGAATCGGTCCCCGGCAGCGGGCGGGTCAGGACCGCGGCGCGCGCAGCCGAAATGAGCCCCCACGAGTCGTCGGCGAAGACGCCGCCCGGGAGCGTGTCGATCTGTCCGTCGGCATCGGTCACGGCCAGGCCGTCGAGGTGCAGCACTCGGCGCCGCGCGAGCAGCTGGCCGCGGGCCGGGTCGAGCCACCAGGTCTCCTGAAAAGTCCCGCGCGCGTCGAGCGCGACCGGCCCCCGCGGCGCATCGGGGCGGCTCTCCTGCAGGTGGGCGATGCCGACCACGTGCACCACGAGCGCGCGCCGGCCGAGCGAGTCGGGCTCGGAGCTCAGGGTGTAGGCCGCGACCTGTTCGGTCAGGCGCGATGTGCCCTCGGGCAGGGCCCGATCGTCGATCCGGTCGCCCCAGGTGGCACCGGTGTCGAGGGCGCCGGAGGGCAGGGGTACCCGCGCCAGCAACGGCGTTCGGTCGGCGATGGGATCAGCATCGGGTTCGAGCGGAGTGAGTGCGCCGTCGGCCGCCAGGGCGAGTGTATCCACCGTGAGCGCCCGGAGTGCATCGAGCGTTGTCGTATGTACTACTACTGTTCGCCTAGAGGCGCCGACCCACTCGAGTCGGTCCACCCGCGCAATGGTGTCGGTCGCGTATGTCGTGTCGGGTCCGCGGACGACGTAACGGCGCCAGGTGGACACTCCCTGATACCACACACTGCCGCTGTCGGGGTGCACCGTGGGAAGCTGCGCCGCCGCGGAGGTCGCGGCCGCAAGCGCGACGACGAGCGGGGTCAGGCGTGCGAGGCGCACCTCAGCGGGCTCCCGGCCAGGGCCCGGGGGGATGATCGGGGAGCTCGCGCTCCGCGGTCTCGGTCCGGACGACCCGGAAGCCGCGGGCCTGGTAGTTCTCGAGCGCGCGGGGATGGTCGAGCGAGCAGGTGTGGAGCCAGACCCTGGTGGCGGCGTGGGCCCACGCATCGCGCACGACCAGTTCGAGCGCGGCAGCGCCCCGGCCGCGGCCGATCCACTGCGGCAACAGGCCGAAGTAGGCGATCTCCGTGTCGCCCGCCGGTGCGCGGTCAAGTTCAGCGTAGCCAGCGGGAACGTGATCGTGCGTGATGACCAGGGTGCGGACTTCCGGGCGGTCGAGCCAGGCCATCCACTCGGCCCAGGTCCAGCGGAGCCGGTCGGTCCACCACCAGTCGCCGCCGATGGCCGTATAGAAGAAGCGGTTGAGCTCCGGCATCGGCCGAGCCACCTCGACCAGCGCGAGCGCCGGGGCGGGGTGCGCCGCCAGGCGGAGGTCGCCGGGGGCGGTCATCTCGAGCCAGGTGGTGGTGACGGAGCGGCGGGGCATCGGGAGCCCGGGGGTCGGGTGGCGGAGCACGGCGCGGGCAATGCATACTATAGCGCCCGGTCGCCCGCCGCGACCCCGCCGCCGCCTCCTGCCGGGACGTCCATGGCCTCACTTCACTGGATCGACTACGCCGTGATGGCGGCGTACTTCCTCTTCGTGCTCGGCATCGGCGCGCTGGTGCGCCGGGGCGTGCACACCAGCGGCGACTTCCTGCTTTCGGGGCGGTCCATCCCCGCGTGGGTGGCCGGCCTCGCCTTCATCTCCGCCAACCTCGGCGCGCAGGAAGTGATCGGGATGGGGGCGTCGGGGGCCAAGTACGGCATCGCGACCAGCCATTTCTACTGGGTGGGCGCCATCCCGGCGATGCTGTTCGTCGGGCTCTTCATGATGCCGTTCTACTACGGCTCACGGGCCCGCTCGGTGCCCGAGTACCTGCGCCTCCGGTTCGACGAGAAGACCCGCGCGCTCAACGCCGTGTCGTTCGCGGTGATGACGGTGTTCTCTTCCGGCATCTCGATGTATGCGATGGGCAAGCTCTTCCACCTCCTGCTCGGCTGGCCGCTCGACGGCTCGATGCTCGCCGCCGCGGCGATCGTGCTCGCGTACACCTTCCTGGGCGGGCTCACCAGCGCCATTTACAACGAGGTGGTGCAGTTCTTCCTCATCGTGTTCGGGTTCGCGCCGCTGGTGTGGCTCGGCCTCCGCGACGTCGGTGGGTGGCACGGCCTGACGGCGCGGCTGGCGCAGGTCGCCGCCGATCGCGGGATGGCCGCCGACGTGTACGTACGGAGCTGGGCCCATATGGGGAGCGCCGCCGCCAACCCCATCGGGGTGGAGTGGTTCGGCCTGGTGATGGGGCTCGGCTTCGTGCTCTCGTTCGGCTACTGGTGCACCGACTTCCTGG
>CAMLHU010000050.1 GCA_946479825.1 uncultured Gemmatimonadota bacterium | reverse complement strand
GGTCACTTCGTGCGCGTGAGTTCCACCCGGGCGAACGGCTGCCGCACCCCGGCGCTGTCGTTGTCCATACGCCACTGCCACGCGTCGCGCGTCCGGTCGTAGACGAACGTCGTGTGGAATCCGGTCGTCGGGGTGTAGTGGAACAGGAACTCGATCGAGTCGCCTGCCACGTGTCCCCGGCCGGTGCCCGCCGGGTCGAAGGCCGATGCGGCAGTGTTGTCGAGCCAGAGGCAGGCGTACTCGCCGGTGTGCGGATCGCGGCCAAAGAAGACCATCGCCTCGTACGCCGGCTTTCCGTCGGCCTGGCGCTCCCGCGAGACCTCGTGCATCTGGACGTATTCGCGGCCCAGCATCCAGCTGAAGGTGACGTCGTGGGTCGTCCGCTGGCCGGCGATCGTCCCGCGGAGCACCCAG
Organism: uncultured Gemmatimonadota bacterium; assembly: GCA_946479825.1. The sequence continues at coordinate 10,173 of CAMLHU010000050.1, read as the reverse complement.
TGGCCGACGAGCCGATTGAAGAGCGAGTCCGGCGGCAGCTGCGCCGCGGCCCGGGCGGGGGCGGCCAGCAGGAGGGCGGCGAGCAGGAAGGCGGGAAGGCGGCGCATGGAGTCGATCCTCGTTGGACGGTCCAGGTGCTTCAAGGTGCCCTGCCGGCGGGCGGCTTTGGCGTTCGGCAGCGGGGATCTCGCCCGGATGGGGACGGCTGGGACCACGGAGGACACGGAGGAGCACGGAGCACCGCTGCCCAGTGTGGTCGGCCGGACAGGCTCCGACTTCGTATCCATGGTGGTTCGTGCGGTCCCCTGCAGACACGATGTTCGGCGGCGGCGCCGTCCCTGGGGGCTCGATGGTACGCGCCGGGAGCCGATCTGGCCGACCACATCACACGCCGTTCTCCGTGTTGCTCCGTGCGCTCCGTGGTCCCAGCTGTCCCCGATCGATCGCGATGCTTCCAGCGTCCAACGACCCGCTCCATTACTTCGGCGCGTACCGCAGCACCACCGCGCCGGAGCGGAATTCCCGGCGGTCCACCAGCGTGAGGTCCAGTTCCCTGGGGAGCCCGGCAAAGAGCGTGGGGCCGTGGCCGGCCAGTCGAGGATGGACGATGAACTCGTACTCGTCGATCAGGCCGAGTTCGGCGAGGGCGCGGGGGAGGGTGAGCCCGCCGGTGGCGAGGCCGTAGCCCGGTTCCTGCTTGAGGGCCAGGACGGCGGCCTTGAGGTCGCCGCGCAGGAGCTCTGCGTTCCAGTCCACCCGTTCGAGCGTGCTCGAGACCACGTACTTCTTCTTGGCGTCGATGGTCTCGGCAAAGGGTTCCATCCACGGCAGGCGCCAGTCCGCCGGCGCTCCCGTCCGCCACGCCGATTCCATCATCTGGTAGGTGACCCGCCCGAAGAGCAGGGCGTCGGCGCGCGCGATGTTCCCGGTCGCGTGCTGGTGCATCTCCTCGTCGGGGATGATGGCGCGGTGGTCGGCGCAGCCGTCGAGGGTGAGGTTGATGGAATAACGGAGCGGGCGCAGGGTGGTCTCCTCGGCCGGGGCCCCTCGTCACGAGACCAGGTGGTGGGTCGCTGTCGTCGGGCGCGGCGGATCACTCCACCCGGATGCTGCCGATCATGCCCTTGGCCATGTGCGGAGGCTGGTCTGGCGCGTCCTGGAACTGACACACCAGGGCATAGGTCCGTCCGGCCGCGAGGTCCACGTGGAGGGCGCCGAGGCTGGGCTGCCCGGGGCGGGCGACGAGGATGCCGACCGTGCCGTCAATGAACGAATCGGGGGTCGCCCCGGCGCGGACTCCGGCGAGCGCCGAGTCCATCGTGATGCCGGGCCGAAGCCGGGCGATCGAGAGCTCGTGGGCCACCGCGCCGTGGTTCTCGAATGTGATCGTCGCCGGACCCGCGGGGAGCGTGGCCGGGGCCTGGAACGCGTAGTCCTGGCCGATGATCGCCACCTGCCGGGCCGGTGGGGTGCAGGCCGTGCCGAGCGCCGCGAGGGCGACCAGGCACGCGAGGGCGCCGGTAGCGCTCGTAGCGGGGTGGTCGGGATGAGGCGAGCGGGGCATTCGGGCTCCGGGGCGACGGGGGAGGGGGCCAGGGTCCGAAGTTAAGCGGCCCGGCCGCCTCCTTCTATGGGCCAACGGCGCCGCACCCCGTCCCCTTGCGCGTCGCCGGGGTGACCGCTATACTGAACCGTATGGTTCAGTTTAACAGGGCCCGCCTGGATGCCTCGTTCGCCGCGCTGTCGGACGCCACGCGCCGCGGCGTGCTCGAGCGGCTCGGCCGCGCCGACGCCTCGATCACGGACCTGGCCGGGCAGTTCCGGATGACCCTGACCGGGATGAAAAAGCACGTCGGCGTGCTGGAACGGGCGGGGCTCGTCACCACGGAAAAGGTCGGGCGGGTGCGGACCTGCCGACTCGGCCCCCGGCGACTGGAGGATGAGATGGCCTGGCTTGAGCGGTACCGGCAGCTCTGGGAAGCGCGCTTCGAGGCGCTGGACCAGGTGGTCGAGGATCTGCAGCGGCAGGAACACACCAACACACGCAGGACCACGGAGAGTGAGGAGTCCCGATGAAGAACGAGACCAAGGTAGAGCGGACGTCCGATCGCGAGGTCGTCGTCACCCGGACCGTCAACGCGCCGGCCCACCTGGTGTTCAAGGCGTGGACCACGGCGGATCTGTTCAAGCAGTGGTGGGTGCCGAAGTCGTTCCCCATCAAGCTGCTCTCCTGCGAGATGGACGCGCGCACCGGGGGCGGGTACAAGCTGGTGTTCGCCCACGGCGAGTCGGGGACGATGGAGTTCTTCGGCAAGTACCTCGAGGTGACGCCGAACAAGCGCCTGGTCTGGACCAACGAGGAGGGGAGCGGCGACGGCGCGGTCTCTACCGTCACGTTCGAAGAGCAGGGGGGCAAGACGCTGGTCCGAATGAGCGACGTCTATCCATCCAAGGAAGCGCTCGACGAAGGCATCGGGAGCACCAGCGGCGCCGGCGAATCGTTCGACCAGCTCGAGGCGCTCCTCGGCACGCTCCAGGCCGATGCGGGACGGTGAAGGGGCGGCCCGGCGGCTGAAGCCGCCGCTCGGCGTGGCGCCCTGAAGGGCTTTCGCCGACGGCGAGGATCGCGGCCGGAGCGGGACAGCTGGGACCACGGAGGACACGGAGGAGCACGGAGAACTGCGTTTGATGTGGTCGGCTTGAACGGTTCCGTGCGGCACCGGCTCTTGTCGGCCCGCAATTCCCGCCGTCCCGCCAAGCCGTTTACGGCGCCATGCCGAGCGGCGGCTTTAGCCGCCGGCAAACGGGCGCCGTCAATTTCCCAATCCTGAGGGCGGCCTGGAAGGCCGCCCCTCTGTTGCTCCACCCTGATCGCCTCGCGCGACCGGCGGCTGAAGCCGCCGCTCGGCGTGGCGCCCTGAAGGGCTTTCGCCGACGGCGAGGATCGCGGCCGGAGCGGGACAGCTGGGACCACGGAGGACACGGAGGAGCACGGAGAACTGCGTTTGATGTGGTCGGCTTGAACGGTTCCGTGCGGCACCGGCTCTTGTCGGCCCGCAATTCCCGCCGTCCCGCCAAGCCGTTTACGGCGCCATGCCGAGCGGCGGCTTTAGCCGCCGGCAAACGGGCGCCGTCAATTTCCCAATCCTGAGGGCGGCCTGGAAGGCCGCCCCTCTGTTGCTCCACCCTGATCGCCTCGCGCGACCGGCGGCTGAAGCCGCCGCTCGGCGTGGCGCCCTGAAGGGCTTTCGCCGACCGCGAAGATCGTGGCCGGAGCGGGACAGCTGGGACCACCGGGGCCGGGGCCGTGCCGGCGCCCGTCAGCCGGCCGCCGACCCCGTCGCCCTGAGCGTATCGACGCACCGTTGCAGCCGTGGCAGCACCAGGTCGAGGCGAGGTACGGACAGCACGACGCTGCCGCCCTGCCAGGTGCACAGGACCACTTGCCTGCGCGGCTCATCCAGCGGGCGCAGAAGCCAGTGCCCGCGACGCAACAGACCGGTCTCGAGGACGATGGTGCGAGGCGGGCCGATCCGGAGGGCCTGCGGCGGCTGAACCCTGCGCCACGGCCAGCGCCGGCGGGGATAATGCGGCTGGAACACCAGCCCGTCGCGACAGACGTACAGCGAGCCCCCGGCGGCCTTCCGAAGCGAGACGATGGCCGCGCACACCAACCGATGGGTCGCGCCGGGCGGGGCCGGAGGGACGAGCGCCGGGTCCCATCGGAAGATCCGATCGAGCCGGCGCCAGACCTTGACCTTGCGCTCGTGCCGCTCGGCCAGCGTGCCGAGGAGGCCGATGGGAAGCCCCAGGCAGAGCCCGACGATAAGGGCCTGGCCCATCTGGCTCCAGAAGGCGGCTCCGGTGGCCTGCCAGTCCGTCCCGAACACGACGAGCAGCACGGCGCCCACGCCCGCCATCAGGACGAAGCCGACGCCGTCACGGCGCGCGTAGTAGGGGGCCGCGTCGGCGTCGAAGTCTTCCCTTGTGGCCAGGTCTGGCAGCATCGGTCGGCGGCCCTAGTCGGACGTCGGCTGCGGGTGGGCTTCGAAGAACTCCCACATGGTCCGGGTCGCGTCGAGCGACCGGGTCGTGCGCCCGAAGGGCCAGCGCGGCAGGGGCTTGCCGCCGGGCCAGGCGTGGCCGCCCCCCGAGATCGAGTACAGCGCCACCGTGGCATCGTCCGCACAGTCGCGGTAGCGCGTGACGGTGACGTCAGGTGCGGCGGCGGAGTCGCGCGGCGCGTCGCGGCACCCGTTGCGCCGGGCCCAGTCGGCGGCCCACTGCCGGACGGCCGGAAAGATCACGGGATTGAACGGGTCGGGCGACCGGCCCCCGGCGTAGGGCACCAGGTCGGCCGTGCCGTGGAAGTTGATAAGCGGCATCGGATGCTGGTCCCCGCACCAGGACCAGGGAAGGGCCTGGGCGGCGGAGACCGTGCCGATCGCGGCGAGGCGGCCGGAGAGCCGGCAGCTCAGCGCGAACGCCATCGCGCCGCCCAGGGAAAAGCCGTTGACGTAGATCCGGTGCGGGTCGATGTGGTACGCGTGCTCCAGGGTGTCGATGAGATCGGCGATGAACTGCACGTCTTCCGACGGATCGGCGCCGGGGCGCTGCACCTGCCAGATGCGGCCCCGGGCGGCCGGATACACCACGATGAATCCCTGTTCCTCCGCCAGCGCGTTCCAGTGCGTCAGGTGCATCTGCTGCGCCGGCCAGGCGCCGGCGCCGTGCAGGCTGATGACGAGCGGTGTGGGCTTTGCGGGATCATAGGTGCGCGGCACGAACAGCAGGAACCGCCGCTCGACGCCGGAGGAGCGCAGGCGCCCATTGGTGCGGTCCAGGTGGCCGGTGTAGGCGACGACGGATACCACGGCGAGCGCCGGCACTCCGACCACGAGCACCAGCGTGCCCACGAGGATCTGGCGGAGACGTTTCAGCACGCGGCTCGACCGGTCGATCGCTCCCATCGCCAGTTGCGGTCACGGCCATCGTCGGCCCGACCGGTAGCTACTTGAGCTCCTCGGCGAGGCCGATGAGCACTCCTTCGGGGCCGCGGATGTAGCAGAGCCGATAGACGTCCTCGTACTGCACCACCTCGCCGACGAGCCGTGCGCCGAGGGGGCGGAGGCGGGCAAGGGTGTCGTCGAGGTCCTCGACGGTGAACATCGCGCGCAGGTAGCCCAGGGCATTGACCGGCGCGTTCCGGTGGTCGGCCGCGATGGGCGGAGCGAGGAAGCGCGAGAGCTCGAGCCGGCTGTGACCGTCGGGCGTGCGCATCCTCGCGATCTCGACCCGCTGGCCTTTCACGCCCGTGACCCGCCCGGCCCACTCCCCCTCGATCGTGGCCCGCCCTTCGAGTCGCAGGCCGAGCTCGGCGAAGAACGGGATGGCCTCGTCCAGGGATTCGACGACGATGCCGACGTTGTCCATCCGCTTGAGTGTCACGACAGGCCTCGCAGCGTCAGCAGGTCAGGGATCCGGTCAGCGGCCCGTCGGGCCATCCTCACCGGCGCACGTAGCGCAGGTGGGTGGCGGCGGGGCCGTCCAGCACCTTGTCGATGCGGAACTGCGGCCCGGGTTCGGCCAGGTGCTCGAAGAGTCGCCGGCCGCCGCCGAAGAACACGGGGGCCAGGGCGATCTCGAGCTCGTCCACCGCGCCGAGGTTGAGGTACTGCTGGATCACGTCGGCGCCGCCCGAGATGCGGATGTCGCGGCCGCCCGCCGAGGCCCTGGCCAGTTCGAGGGCGCGGGCGGGGCCGTCGTTAACGAAGTGGAAGGTCGTGCCGCCGGGGCGCGCCCAGGGTCCGCGCTTCGTGTGGGTCAGCACGTACACCGGGGTGTGGAACGGGGCCTCGTCGGGCCAGGAGACCTCGCCCTGGTCGAACATCCGCTTGCCCATGATGTTGGCGCCGGTGCGCTCCATCGTGTGGCGGACCAGGTCGTTGACCGGGCCGGTCTCGCCGCCGGAGCCGAACTTGAGGTTCTCGCGGAAGTACTGCTGGGAGAGGAGCCAGCCCATCAGCGCCCCCCACTTGGCGCCCCAGTTCAGGTACCCCGGGTCGTCCATCCGCATCCCTTCGGGGGCCAGGTAGCCGTCGAGGGTGAGGGCGATGTTGACGAAGACCTTGCTCATGAGGGTCCCGGGCCGGGGCCGAGCACGACGATCAGGAAGGTCGCGATCGGCCCGCATAGAAGGGAGATGAAGAACCAGGCCAGCGCGCTGCGGCGCTTGGTCTGGGCCAGGCCGGCGTTGATGAGGGCGAGGGTACCCCAACCTACGGCGTAGCCGCGGTCCATGGCAATGTCCTGGAACGGGGAAGGGCCGGTCGTCGGCGCTGACCGGCTGCGTGGGGCGTCAGGACTCCGGGTCGAAGCCGATCTCGCGGACCTCCTGGGCGCAGCGGCAGGCCCGGGCGATGCGCGCGGCCCATCGGAGCGCCTCCGCGCGCGAGGGGACTTCGACGATCGCGAACCCGCCGATGGCCGGCCCGGTCTCCGGGGCGGGGCCGTCGGAGACCGTCCCGTCGGTCGCGACGACGCTCGGTCGTTGGCGCGGGACACCGGCGCCGAAGATCCAGACTCCGGCGGCCTTGGCCTCCCGGAGCACCGCGTGCGCCGCTTCGCCCACGGCAGGCAGTTCCGACTCGGCGATGTGGCCCATCGCGCCGTCGTCGAATGAGATCAGGTAGCGGGGCATCGGCAGGGCCCGGAGGGAGGTGCGCGCCGGCACGCGACGGGGATCCCGCTACGCCTCATTGTAAGCGCGCTCGAGTGCGGCAACGTCGAGCTTGACCATCGTCAGCATCGCCTTCATCACCGCCTGGACCTTGGCGGGGTCGGGGTCGCGGATGAGCAGCATGAACCGTCGCGGCACGATCTGCCAGGTGAGGCCGAACGGGTCCTTGATCCAGCCGCACTGCATCGGCGTGGCGCCGGCCTCGACGAGCCGGTCCCAATACCGGTCGACCTCGGCCTGGTCCTCGCAATCGACGAAGAGCGAGAACCCTTCGGAGAACGTGAAGTACGAACCACCGTTGTAGCCCATGAAGACCTGGCCGCCGACGACGAACTCGGCCGACGTGATCGGGCCGTCGCCGCCAGTGCGGGCGACGTTCCTGATCTCCGAATTTGGGAAGGTGGCGGCGTAGAACGCCATGGCCGCCTCGAGCTGGTCGTTGAACATCAGGAACGGCGTGACCTTGGTCATCGGGGTCCTCGTCCACGGGGGTCGCGAGCCGGCGCGTTGCCCGAGGCGGGTGTCGCGCCTGTCGGCCAAACGTCCGGAGGGTGAGCGGTAGGTCGCCCCCGCCGTCTGTGAACACCGAGCGCCCTAATGTGCGCGCCGGATCCGCTGGCGGGGCATCGGCGGGTGCGGCGGACGCTCAGGCGAGCCAGGCTCGGGCTGTCGCTCGCCGCGCCAGGGCGACCAGGCCGATGGCGACGACCAGGACCAGGCCTTGCGCGACGAACGCCGAGGCGCCGGCCTGACGCGCGGCTCCGCTCAGGACGAACAGCCAGAGATCCTGCGCCACGACACCGACCAGGGAAAGGACGAGGAGCCACGTCGCCCACTTCCGGCGGAGCGCCAGGCCGAGCGAGCCCGCGGCGCCGAACCAGACGGCCGTCGCGGTCGCGGCCACGGCCCAGGCGGGGCGGGCGGCATAGAGGGCCTGCTGGGCCGCCGTCATCCTGCTCAGTCGTTCCGGGGAGATGCTCACGTCGGCCAGGTACGCCGCACAGCCCAGCAGATTCCACAGCAACGCGACGATGGCCGTCGGACGGAACCACCTCGGTGCGTCGTTCATGGCCTTGCCTCCCCGGTCGAGTGAGACGGTGGGAATGCCGGCGAACGGATCGGGGCTAAGGTGCGGCCTGCGGCGGGAAGTGACAAGATGGCCGGGGGCGAGGGGCGTACGCCGTGAGCCGGCCGGGGGTGCAGGGGTCGGGCCCCGCGCGCTGCGCTCCATGCGAGTAGGATGAATCCGCGCCTCAGTTCTCTGGTGCTTGGGCGCCCTTGGGCCACCCTTTGTGCTTCCACATGAACGCGGCGTAAAGCACGACTAACAGGGTCACATTGGGGAAGAAGATGTCCGGTTCCGACCACGCCCGCCCGTCAACTCGAACATCCGCGAGCGGCCAGAGGAACGGGGTAGGGAAGAAGGCCGTGGTGTGGGTGAATATGTCGAGGAGCACGTGCAGGCCCCAGGCGCCCATTTCCCACAGGGGCCGCTTCCGGACGAGCCACACCAGCCCGAACGCCAGGGCGAAGTCCACTAGGCTGTGGGTGACGTCGTAAAGGTGGTGGACGTAGGCCGGGATCTGGGAAGGGTCGGGCGGATGTCCGATCCCGCGGGTGAACTCGGCGCCGTGCGCGATGAGGCCGCCGACCACCACGATCCCGAAGGAGCAGAGATCGGGGGCGATCCCGAACAGGAATGCCAGCCGGAAGCTTCGGCGACTACTTCGGCCGAGCGCGATGCCACCCCAGAGCCCGTGGGAAACGAAGTCCACGTTGCGGTACCTCGCGTGGTCAACGGGACGCGCTTGAGCTGCGGGCCCAAGCCCGAGCGATCACGGTCCAACAGTCCACGGCAGCCTCACGATCCATCCGTCGTTCCACCGAGCGCCGGCCCGAGCGGCCCGGCAGCTTCATGCCCAGATTAGGCGTCAAGGTGCCGGGTGGTCGTAAGGGAGGAACGGCGGGCCGGGGCTGTGAGAAGCCTCCCCTTCCATTCGGTAATGGCGGACTCGCCCATCTGGAGGCGTTCAGCTAGCCAAATGCGTTCGAGAATTGCTCGTCGAGCGATCGGGAGCCTGCTCTGTCCCTCGTCCCTTACGCCAGCCATATGAAAACGGAAGCGGGTCGCGGCGGCCACAAGTTCCAATGCCACCTGTTCAGTGGTGCCCTGCCATACCAATAGCGGGGTGAACCGGAGGATGCCGGCCTCAGGAACGAGTTGGACCCACCCCCCTCCCCGCTGGGGCGAGACGAAGATGACTACGATCGCTCGTTGCAACCAACGAAGGTGGACTGGAGCATGAACGGCGAGAAGGCTAGCAGCCGCGGCGACGCGATCGCAGGTCACGGCCTCGACACCGTTGTCCGGTACAGTAATGGCGAGCCGAAGCCCATGGTGAAGGGGGTGGTGTCGGGTTGTGTGCCGAACGTATGACTTGAGTAGCGGGCTTGCCAGGCGCAGGAGCGCCAGGCAGCAGCCGGCCAGCACTGAGATAAGACGCCGCCAAAGGGTCATTGGGAATGCAGTAGCCACGTGGACACGTGGCGCAGAGGTAAGCTGCCTGGTCGTCGCGGCCTAACGAGCCGCGCGTGAGCTGCGGGCGCAAGCCTGGGTGATCACCAACGAACGTTCCACAGCGGCCTCCCGATCCAACATTCTGTCCACGGAGCGCCGGCCCGGAAGGCCCGCCAGCTCCCGGCGCTGGTCAGGTAGGGGTTAGCGTCTGGGCCGAAGCGCCTCGAGCGATTGCTGCAATTGGGCGGCGGCGATCCTCAACGCGACCGCCACGGTTGAGTCAGGTGCTCCCGGATTCGACGAGCAGAGAGCCTCCACCATCCCGATGACGGCAATGGAGTCCGTGCGGGTGCGTCCAAGCACGAGGGTAGCGACCACTCCGGGATAGGCGTAAAAACGGAACGAGTCTGCCGCGGTAGTGTCGGGCCAGGTCAGGCGGGCGCGAGTGTTGTAGGTCGCGGGGATCGACGAGAGGAGCTCAAAACCAGCGGCGCTGATCGCCCGTGGCACCAGACGGGCGGCGGTGACGGGATCCCGGCCAAAGGTCAATCCGACGCCTACTGGCTTGGCAGCGGTCGCGCCGTTCCTGCATATAACGGTGATCTGGCCCTTCGTCACGCTGGCGGGGCGCGGCGCCGTGCTGTCTGGCGTCTGCGCCACAAGGGCAATGGGAACGAGTAGCCCAAGAAGGGAGCTGGTCATGCGACGCATCAATTGGTCCTCGCTGCCTGCCGCCGCCTAACGGTGGGCGCTTTAGCTGCGGCGGGCCCGTCCCGCCGTCAAGTCAAGTTATTGCTTTCGCAGCATGCCGCACGGGGGACGGGGCAAGGCGGAGGCGTGGCACTTCAGCGCCGTCAGCGACAAGCGCTGGTTAGGCACCCGTCCAGCACGGAATCCGAGTTGCGCGAACGGTGCT